>JANQHY010000049.1 GCA_028282395.1 Gammaproteobacteria bacterium | reverse complement strand
CCATTGCCGTCCATAAAATCTGCTGTCTCATTGATTGTCCCCATTAGTTTTTCATTCCGCGATTGTAGCAAAGCCCCTATAAAATAGCCAGGCGACAGAATGGAGAAAGTATTATATGATGGTATCAGCTAACGATTTGAAGAGTATCTGGCAATGAATCTATTTTTACTCATGGTACCAATTATATTAGTCGTCTTCATCGGCTACCTAAGTGCGCGACTGGTCCTGTTCTCCAAAGATAGCCACACTACCTTCACCCGCTTCGCTTTTTATATTGCCATGCCGTGTCAACTATTTTCTCATCTCGCCAATACACCAGTTGCTCAAGCCATTAATATCAAATATATTGGCGCGTTTGCGTTATGCGTTTCGATAACGGGTAGCGCGATATTTCTCTATTCAAAATTTGCTTTAAAAAAATCACCGGCCGAATCAGCATTAAATATTATGGGTTCATCACAATCCAATACCGCCTATTTTGCCATTCCCCTTTTTATCCTAGTATTCAATAATTCATCACCAGCCATTCCTATTCTAATTTTTCAAGTCATCGTATTGACGACGATTATTTTACTTATCATCGACCATGATGTGCAGACAAAAAAAATTACCCGCATAGCTTATGTTTTTGACATCCTACGTAATATAATAACCATCATATTCAAAACACCGATTATTATTGCTTCACTACTCGGCATTGGCTTCTCATTTATACATCTCTCGATTCCGTCAACTCTAGCGGAGTTTCTTAAAATTCTCGGTAGTGCCGCGGCACCATTAGCCCTGTTTGCTTTAGGTCAATCGCTCTATTTTGATCTTAATAAGATCTATCGCAAAGATCTATTTGAATTGACACTACTGACTGTTACCAAAATCATTATCGTGCCACTCTTGGCATGGCTCATTGGCGAATATCTCTTTCACTTGACGCCATTTTGGCTCGCCTCATTAGTGATTATGGCAGCAATGCCATCACCGAAAAACATGTTTATCTTTGCTGTCCAACACAAACTCGATACACGAAAATCAAGCACGGTTATCGCCCTAACAACACTGCTATCATTTATTAGCCTAAATATACTGCTATTACTATTTCATTCTGCTATTTAAATTACCCCTCAATAGGGCCAACAGGATCTTCTGAGACAGTTAAACTTTTTCGCAAAGGAAATTCACCAAGATAGTTAGCAACTTTATTAGGCGCTCCATTAGCAACAAAACCCTGTTTGAGATAAAACTCCTTGGCAGTGATCGTACTATCAACGGTTATTGTATGAATACTATGGTCCGCAGCATAGCACTCAACTTCTCGTAATAATACTGTACCAATCCCTTGACGAAAATATTGCGGCAACAGATAATTCAATAATAGATGACCCTCATCATCCATTAAAACAAACCCAACCACTGCACCATCTTGACAGGCAACATAACAGCAGTGATTAGCATTGATCCACTTAATAACATTCTCTGGCGTTTTATTATGTAGCCACTGTGTTAAAACTGCTTCATCATTGCCATAATCTAACGCACACACCGCACGAATACTTTCTCGTAATAGCTGACAAATTGCAGCGGCATCAGCATGCTTAGCAATACGAACCACAACATTTTTATTATCTACTACCGTCATAATTTTCTATACTTGCTTCTCTTCAGCTAAAATCTCATCAATAATTTTTTGTTGCGCCATCGCCTTTTCATCATACTTATCTTTTAATTTCTCAAGGCTAATTAATGCTTTCCATAACGCCCAACCACGTGCTCGCTGCCAGGTATCGGCATCGAGGGCTAGACTATCGCGAAAAATCTTCCGGCTCTCTCCTTTTAGAAATGTCCAGGCAATCACCAAATCACAAGCAGGATCACCAACGCCCATGCAACCAAAATCGATAATAGCTGTTACCTTACCATCTTTTAGTAAAATATTTCCGCTACTGAAATCGCCATGCACCCATACTGAATCCTTTTGCCATTCTGAATTTAACGCTTGTTGCCAAACCGCTGTGACA
>JANQHY010000247.1 GCA_028282395.1 Gammaproteobacteria bacterium | reverse complement strand
CTGGTGAAAAAATGTTTCGATTGCTTCGATGTCAATGCCATCCTCTGCTGTTAACAGCAGCGACGGTAAGGTAAAAAAGCCTTTTTTGTTAATATATTCATTAGCGCGGAATTTATCGAAAGCAAGATGGCAAGCATCGGCATCACTGCCAATAAAAGGGATCTGGTGGCGTTGGAGAAACTCCTGGATTTCACCATCTTCGCCAAAGGCGCCATGGATTACAGAGAGCGTCAGATCAGCACTTTTCAGGGTTTCTACCAGTGTTGCTTCATCAAGGGGAAGCTGTTGATGGCGCAGTTTGAAGTCAAAATCTGCCGGGGTATTGCAATAAAGTGTTGATGTTGAGATTGGATAGGCGGCGCACTGTTCGTCAAAGTAGATCGGGGAGATAGTGATATCATCGCCAGCAAGATGATCAAGCACTGAGCGTGCCGAGTTAAGCGAGATGCCGCGTTCCAGTGACGGGCCGCCACAGAGTAAAGCAATTTTCATTGTAATCCTTCGGTTCCATTATATTGTTATATGATCTGCAGAATAGTGTAGAGAGAGGAGTAAGGGTTTGTCAATCAGGCACAATGCCGGTTACTGATCAAATACTCTCTCCGGCAACAGCAGGAGAGAGTAAAAGCTTAGCTGGGTAAGCAAATTGCCTTGGCAAGTTAGTCTATGGCAGACCAAATTACCATCTACTTTATTGCATGTTAACGCGGCAAGTGATCGCGTAGCCAATTTTCATGTGTAAATTCTTATTATACAAAGGTTCTGTTCCTAAGGTCACGTTGTAAGTACCTGGCTGGAAATCTCTTTTTAGATTACAAACGGGTTTGGATAGATCACCTGGGTTAATTTCGTTTGTAAAGGTCCATTTTCCAGTAGATCCAATTAAATCATCGTCCTCTAAAGTAACACCGATATTATCGTGACTTAGTACAACAGTACTATTTCTGATGACATCTTGTTGGTTCTCAAAATAGAAGCCACTGTTATCAAATTTTCCATCATAATAGAAAGCTAGCGATGATAGCCCTTTTGCAGTTAAGGCAGATGTATCAAAGTTAAGAATAACGTCACCATTATTAGCAAAAGCTGGCGTGGCGCCAAGCAGAAAAACACATGCTGCGACAGAGCTGATTATTTTATTCATTTACATCCCTCACTTAAAAATTGAAGGCGCCATCATAGGTGCAGAAATAGCGGATGTCAAGTATTTGGCCAAAATTTTTTGATTTCTTATCTGAATAACTATTGAAGATGATTAAGGGGGTGGTGTTGCTTCCTTCACCTTAATATTTTCAGTTACTTAGGGTGTTTCGCAAAATTAATTTACGGATTTAATGAGCGGTATGTACAGGTAAAATTTCTAATGATCGCTCCTCAATTTTCAAATGCTACTACGTATCCACAAGCAGAAGCAGAGGCGGAGTGGCAAACGGTTCTACGAACTTATGCCAATATCTTATATACTAAAGGGAGTGACGGAGAGGTTTTAATGAAACAATAAGGCATGACATGGCAGCTAAGCTTAATACCACTTACACATATAGCAATGGTGAAATTCATCTCCATCTGCAGAACTACCTTAAAGAGCGGATTGACGGGCTAACTTTTGATATTGGCGATAAGCAGATCGAGAGTATTATCTCTAGCGACTTGGAGATGTCAGTTGCTGCAGCGCTGGTTTTGTCTGATGGTGATGATGGATTAGTGCCAGCAACGCATATCGATGCCGATCAGACCATCACTTTCTCACTATGCCATATTGTTGAGCAAGAAGGGTGGGCATGTCGTGACCATCATGACCCTATTGGCCACGATTTTCGCGCAGCGATTGAGATTGTACAGCGCTGGAATAGCCGCCATAAACGTGAGGAGGCGAAGCAGATCCGCCAGCACCGTTTCTATGCGCCCTATCAGCTAGCTCATGATCATTGGAGTACCGCACTACTCGAAGTAACATTTGCTGTTGAGAAGATAACTCAGGCAAAACTCATCATTATTGAACCCTATTATCGTGGCGAAATGTTGCGGGCAAAAATTACCGCAATGGTTGCTGGGATCAAAAAAGCGAAGCTTCTACCTAGAAAGGTAAAACTGGCAGTTGAGTGCATTGCTAATCAGCAACAGCAGAACAGTGTATCGAGTGGTGTAGTAACTTGGTTAACCATTCGTGATGCCATCACCCATGGGATGGCATATATCCGCAGCAACACAGAGCGTTATTCAGACAATTTAGCCGAACAGCGACGTATTGATATTGAGAAGGCGTTTGAGCATGACAGTAGCTTAGCGGCTAAAATTATTATGTTGCAGAGTAGTGATACGGTTTACAGTAGAATAGCTGCCCAGGGCGATGAAATAACGGTCAATCAGGTTGTTGGCATGGATGAAGAGTTTGTAAAATTTGTTGAGCAGAATGTTGCTTATAATGATTTGGCCTCTTTCAATTTGACTGCTGATGAACTTCTTGAAGAGGAGATTGTTGATGAGCCTGAGAATAGCAGTGAGATGAGAGAGATGAAGCGTCTATTATGTCAGGCACAAGCTTATCGTCAAACAGATACTAAACCGCTATTCTGGCCCTATCTGTTTCATCATGAAGCGGGGCGCATTGACTATATCAACCAATCTGGCGCGGTTAATTTAATCTGGTTGCTGATTAGTTGGAAGTTGCATTGGCTCGCTAGCCAGCAACCGTGGCCGTTACCGAAAGGTTGGGCGATTGATAAAGAGATTATGCGTCAACGTGAAGTGTCACAGGAGCGCCGGCGCAAACGTGCCGCAGCTAAAAAAGCGCAGGCCGACAAAGCGCGGCAGGAGATGGAAAGAGAGAAGACAATGCAGGATATTGCTTCGGCGTTGTCATCACCTAGAGCGGTGCTTTCTTCAATAACGGTTGAGCCAACACCAGAGCCAAACCCAAAAAAGGCTCAGCAGCCGCGGCGGGTGAAAAACATAGCTAATAAACCGTCAGCAGTGGCAGATGAGGCGCAGGCGATTAATCAGTTTCTTGCTGAACTGTTAATTGCTATTCAAGACTATTTTAAAACGGTTAAAGGGAAAGCGCTAACACAACAGAAAGCTTATTTTGGTCTTGATGAAGGTGCAGAAAAGATACGTGGTAAAGCAGCAAGAGAGTTGATTGTCTATATTGATTATCAGAATAGATTGCAGCAGGATGAGAGACAAGTCTCTCAAGATGAACAGCAGTTTTGGCGGCGCTATTTACGTAAATATCCACAGACGCAAATTTTGGTAAAAGTTGCTCAAGCACAAGGTGATTATATTACCAACCTAACTAACTTTAAACAGACAGTTGACTATGTTATTCACTCTGTTTATGGCGATGATATTTCATTGGCAGTGACGAAGGATAGTATCCCATCCGCACCTAAACCGGTTGCAACACCAGCGCCTGAATTGGTTGAGTTAAAACCGGTTGTCTCATTGTCAGATAATGCTGACTTGTTTCAGTTTTTTGTTGAATTAGTTCAAGCAATTGATGTCGATTTACTTGAACGTGCAGAGAAAAAGCCGAATAATGATTATAACGATAGATTAAAAGCAGCATTTTTTATTGAGCGTGATAATGAGCAGGTCTATCTTGATATTAAAAATCTTCTGTTATTGACTGATTGCTTTAATAGTGAAGCGTTTCTTTCCTCGTTGATTACTGATCCAGAATACCTCCACTGGCCGGAAAAATGGCCGATCTACTCGCTAGTGGATAAAACTAAGCAGCGGGTTGAGAACGGAGAGATTGCGTTAACATTAAGTCCTGAGCGTCTAACGGCAGCAAAAGAGTTTTTGCAACAGATAACTCAGGCGGGTGAGCGTAGTTTAATGGTTACTGTAGCGTTAGCGTCTAGTGAACAGATAGCGTTGGCTGAACGTAAAATTATACAGGGGTTATTGGGTGGTTTGAGTGAGGGTAATAGCCCTGTTGAAGCAATGAGACTATGTCGTGATATGGTTGCTCGTGGTGCGGTATTTGCTTTAGTGAATAAGTTGCCTAATGGTACTGATCTAATTGTTGAAAAAGAGAGTTGTCAGGGCGTTATCTATTTTGAGGCACCAGCTGAACCACAATCATCATGTTGGCCATGTTTATTCATTGATGAAACGCGTGTTAACAAAGTTGTTAAAAGTGGCGTGATTGACTTAGCAAGTGAGGAAGAGTTACGCCAATATCTGCTTGGTATTGCTGCTCAGATAGTAGAAGAGAGCAGCCAACCACAAAAATCCTTGAGCGCATTGTCACCGCAACAGCGTTATGCACAACAGTATTCGAATTTTAGAAAATTAGCGTATTTAGTTGAACGTTATTACTACCAGCAGCCAGAGCAACGCAGAGAATTTGATGACAATGGTGAAGTGAGTCAAGAGTTTTTTGAAAAATATCGGCTTGTAATCGAGGAGATTGTAGTAGAGGACAGTTTGTTGCGAAATACACGAGCAATGCGTAAGCGTTTACAGCAGTGTTTAGCAAGCGCTAATGATGGCTATCAATTTTGTCAACAGTTAAATGCGTTTTTTACACAGCAGGGTAATAAGCGTATCAAGCTACCAAGTCAAGAAGCGTATACTGAGTTTGGCGCATTTCTTAACCGTGATGAGTGTTTAGTTGAATATAACCACTTTGTTACATTGGCGACTTTGGTAGAGAAGGAAAAAAATCGCAGTGATTTTACTCAGCAGGATGCGGTAAGTGATACTTTTTATGCCAACTTTCATTGGCAACTTTTGGATGATAGTGAGGAAGATGCTAGTGAAGAGAGAAAATTGCTACAGCAGATGTTGGTTGAGGCGTCCAGTGTCAATGAATTTTGTCAAAAAATTAATGGGATATTAGACGCTTCTGAGGCAATCACGATTCCTAATGCTGAAGAGACTGCGCAGCTTTTGCAACAGGAGGATAACAGTGATGCACCAGCAGTGGTTGATGAAGTGGCAGACCAAACAGAGCCGCTAGCAATGATTACGTTGCCGCGAGAAAAAGTTGTTGCGATTAGTGCACAGATTGGCTATGACCAAGTTTTACAGATGGTAAGCTTGCCACGTGATGGGCAACTATTTCAGACCTTTGATATCGTTACCAACATCATGATGAGTGAAAATGCAGCGTTGCTGTCACTGAAAGAGCGTGTTGGTAATCTATTGACGCTAACGCCACTAACCGATGAAAAGGCATTGTCAGAATTCACTACTGCGGTGTCGAGTGAACTTCTACAGTGGTTGAATAGCTTTCCTGAGTGTGAGCCGGTGTTACACACTGTTGAGGAAACGTTACCTCTGTTGGAGCAGTCAGCGATAGTCATGTTTTGGTTCTTGACCAGTATTGGTAGGACTCATAGAAAAAATATTAGTGTAGAGATTGAAAATTTTCAGCAGGCACAGGAGGGAGATATTAATCAGCTTGCTAAGATGGTTGCGCAAGCGATAAGTTTTGCCCGTACAGCCGCTAATCAATATTTCTCTGGTCAGTTGAGTGTGGCAGAAGTCACTATGCAGAAAATTAAACGGGCGCTTTATCAATTTTACCAACAACACGGTGCTCAACAGATATTAGCAGCGGAAACGGTAGAGCACGGTTTTGTAAAACTATTTGGCGCATTTGATCAACCGCAACATATGGCGGTTTATGTCTTTACAGCGGATGACAGTGAAGGGCCTGAAGAGCACATTGGCCTATCTGCTGAAGCGATGGTGATAATTAATCGGACCTTTGCTGCACTGTTGGCACAGGATGATGGTAATGTGATGACAATGTTTGACACTAGTGATCCAGTAGTCTGTACGGCCGTTTATAATCAATATAAGAAATGGCAACGTGCGGTTGCTGATTATAGTAGCAAAAATGATGACCATATCGCACTGATTCGGGTTGACTATTATGGTTGCTATTTTATGTTTGCCAACCTTATTGACTTAGAAAATCGTGATGAAAATTTTATTCGTGATAGAGCGCGGTTGGCGCCGGTGCTGGCTGCTATTATTGTTGTCAGTCTTGATAAGACAATTTCTGCAGAGGACAAGCAAGCCTATTTACAAGAGTATGCGAAAGCGTTTAATCACTTAGTAGCAACGGCTGATGATCCACAGTTGCTAAATTACCAGCGTATTTTAATGTCTATTGACGTAGGTAGAATTAAGCCGGCTATCTTGGAGCTGCAGCAAAAACTTAGTGGTAAACTGTCTACTGCAGCTAAACAACAGCTACAGATGCAACAAGTCAGCACTGTAGATAGTATGGTTGCAAAACAGCTACCTGTTGATGATGACATCGATGAGACTTATGGTCACCTGGCAGAAAGTGATGCGGATCGTGTTGAGATGGGCTTGGTTGCATTGGAGCAGGAGAGTGATGCAATCAGACAATGGTTGCAGAATGATAATCTTGGCATGGTTTATGCCGATACGATTGTAGAAATTACCAACGCCATTCGCCACGGTGAAGATGATGAGGTGGTTTTAATGGATTGTATTATGTTGCAGGAGTTGATTGAATGGTCTATGAAGCAACACACATTACCAGAAACAGATGCTGAGAAATTGTTGACAGTTCATCGTGATATTCATGATGCGGTGATGCGCGATGCAACAGCGATTGCCTATAGTCGTTCAATCAACAGTGAGGTTGCTGCAGCGACTATTGAAGAAGGGGAGCAACGTGAGTCGCTGATATCTGCTATGTATCGAACTCTTACTGATAGTGCCGATCACTATGATCAAACATTGCGTGAGCCGCCAATCACTCTGCAGGAGCAGATAGAGAATACTTTAACAGAATAATTAATTATGACGAAAAATAATACGCCGACGACTATTTTGCTTGATGATAAAAAAATTCTTGCCTTGTTGCCGTCACAGTTTAGTCAGCAGGTGGCGCTTGAAGTTTTTACCAAACTACCTTCGACTAATAGTTATCTACAACAGTTAGACGATTCAGCAATTAGTGCTGCCTATCAGATCTGTTTGGCAGAGCAGCAGAGTGCTGGGCGTGGGCGAAAAGTAGGGCGGCGCTGGCATTCACCTTTTGGTGAGAATATCTATTTTTCTTGCCGTTGTCGTCTGTATGGCCAGTATGAAAAATTGAGTCTAGTGGTTGGGTTGGCAGTTATCCGTGTGATTAAACGTTATAGTAATGATGAAGCAATTGGCTATAAGTGGCCGAATGATCTTCTATGGCGCGGAAAAAAAATTGCTGGCATTCTGGTTGATTTAATGACTTGCGGCGATAATTGTGATGCAGTAATTGGATTGGGACTCAATGTTAATATGGCGGTAACCGATGCTGAGATTGATCAGCCATGGGCGAGTCTACGACAGATAACTGGTCATTATATTAATAGGAACCCTTTGGTGGCAGAGATCATTAGCGAACTGCTGGCCATGATTGAAATTTTTCAACAGGAAGGTTTTGACTATTTTCATGATGAGTGGCAGCGCTACCTTGTTGGGAAAGCAGATTTCACTTCAACCTAAATTCCGCTGCGAAGATTCGCATCTTGGCCGGTGTTAGGTATATAATGAGTGTGCCGATGAAAAGTCGATTTACCTAAATAAGATAAGAGGAGTCGTCATGCAGACAACTTATAGTGAACAGCAGATTCGCACAATTGAGAACCAGGCAATTGCCCAGGGGGTTTCTGGCGATGAGATGATGCGCCGAGCTGGCGCAGCGGCATTTAGCCATCTGGTACATAAATGGTCGCAGGCACGCAGCATCGTACTTTTTTGTGGTAGTGGTAATAATGGTGGTGATGGTTATGTGGTGGCACGGTTGGCTAAAATTGCTGGCCTGGATGTTTGCGTGCGTTACCTTGGTGATACGAATAGTCTGCGTGATGAAGCGCATCATGCATTTAAAGCGTGCCGGCAACAGCAGGTGGAGATGAAGCCATTTGATCCTGAAGAGAAATTTGATGTCGATTTGGCTGTTGATGCATTGTTGGGTATTGGTTTGCGTGGCGAATTACGTGCGGAAGTTGCCACAGCAATTGAGGTGATAAATTCTCTCGACTGTCCTGTTTTGGCCCTCGATATTCCTTCTGGACTCGAGGCGGATAAGGGTATTGTCACAAATGTCGCTGTCAAAGCTGATAGCACGGTTACTTTTATTGGCGTAAAACAGGGGATGGTGGTAAACAGTGGTGTTGACTATTGTGGTGAAATCATCTGCTGTTCACTTGATTTGCCGGAGGAGCTTTATGAATTTTGATGATTATCGTTCACTGTTGCCAGCGCGCAAGCGTGACGCCCATAAAGGAGATTTTGGCCATCTATTGATAATTGGTGGTGACCATGGTCTTAGTGGCTCAGTGCGTTTAGCGGCATTGGCAGCCGCACGTATTGGTACCGGCTTGGTCACTGTGGCAACACGGCCCGATCACGCGCCACTGATTAATTTGCAGCAACCAGAGATTATGACTTTTGCGCTGATTAATGCGAATGATTTACAGGTACTGCTTGAGCGTGTGACAACAATCGTTATTGGACCTGGATTAGGGCAAACCGTTTGGGCACATAAACTTCTAAATAGTGTGTTGGAGTGTGAGAAGCCGTTACTGCTTGATGCGGATGCGCTTAATCTGTTGAGTCAGGAGCCAAAGCGACAAGATAATTGGATTTTAACGCCGCACCCAGGCGAAGCAGCACGACTATTAAATTGCGATAATAGTACGATTCAACAAGACCGTAATAAGGCAGCCTTGTCACTACAGCATCGTTATGGTGGTGTCATTGTTTTAAAGGGAGCTGGAACGCTGGTAGTCGATGGCACTGACAAAATTGATTGTTGTGACGAAGGGAATCCTGGCATGGCCTCTGGCGGCATGGGCGACCTGCTATCCGGTATCATTGGCGGGTTATTGGCGCAAGGATTCAATTTGTCTGATGCAGCCAGCTGTGGTGTGGCACTTCATGCCCGGGCGGGAGATCTTGCTGCTGAGCAGGGCGGTGAGCGTGGCTTGCTTGCCAGTGATCTGCTTCCTTATCTGCGCCAAGTTGTGAATGGTCGATGAAACAGAGCGTGACAATTCCTGATGAAGCAGCGATGATGGCATTTGGCCAACTGCTAGCGAGTCATCTGCCTGTGCCAAGTGTTGTTACACTGCAAGGTGAGTTAGGTGCGGGTAAAACTACATTAGTGCGTGGCATTCTGCGGGCATTGGGTTGGCAAGGTGTTGTGCGGAGTCCTACCTATGCATTAATTGAGCTTTATGAGTTAGGCGACAGGGTGAAAACCATCGAAACGGTTTGTCATATTGATCTTTATCGTTTGGCCTCCGTTGATGAGGTGGAGATGCTAGGATTGCGTGACTATCTTGATAGTAGAACACTACTTCTGGTTGAGTGGCCCGAACGGGGACAAGGCGCATTGCCAGCTGCAGATCTCCACTGTATGATTGACGTGGTCGGAGAGCAGACACGGCAGTTAACGCTGCAGAGCGAATTGGCGCCACTGATGGCAGCGGCCACAGCATTTGAGCACAGTGTGTAGGGGGAAGGTGATGGCAACGCTGCCAAGAATTGAATTGTTAAATCCATTATTAGCAAACCAGATTGCTGCCGGTGAAGTGGTTGAGCGCCCAGCATCAGTTATTAAAGAGTTGATTGAAAATAGTCTTGATGCGGGTAGTCGCCACATCGATATCACCATTGCTAAAGGTGGTTTACGTTTAATGCAGATTAGTGATGATGGCACGGGAATTCATAAAGCCGATCTAGCATTAGCGCTTAATCGTCATGCTACCAGTAAAATTAAATCTCAAGCCGATCTTGAAGCGATTGCGACATTAGGATTTCGCGGCGAAGCATTAGCGAGTATTGGAGCTGTATCACGCCTGCAATTAACATCGGCAACAGATGATAGTGGTCACGGTTGGCGTTTATGCAGTGAAGGGGAAGCAAAGGGCGATGATATTACTCCAGCACCCCATCGTTGTGGGACAACCATTGCGGTACGTGATCTATTTTTTAATACCCCAGCGCGGCGCAGATTCTTACGTAAAGAGCGGACAGAGTTTACCCACATTGAAACCGCAGTCAAGCGTATCGCACTTGCCCATTTTGATACAGCGTTTACGCTAACACATAATGAACGGAAAATTTTTCAATTGCCGATTGCTGCGACGGAAGCGGAGCGCGAAAAGCGTGTGGCGTTATTGTGTGGCGATGAGTTTATGCGTCATGCGCTCTATGTAGACTTTAGTGCGACTGGATTGAAGTTGTGTGGGTGGATTGCGGAGCCGAGTTTTTCGCGTAGTCAGTCTGATCTACAGTATTTTTATGTGAATGGCCGTATCGTGCGCGATAAATTAGTCAACCATGCGATCAAACGCGCTTACCAGGATGTACTCTATCATGGTCGTTTTCCCGCTTTTGTACTATTTCTGGATATGCCGCATAATGAAGTTGATGTGAATGCCCATCCACAAAAGCTTGAAGTGCGTTTCTGCAATGGCAATCTGGTTTATGAGTTTATTTCACGGCGAATTAAAGAGGTATTGGCTGAACAGCAAGGCAGTGGTAGTGCCGGGCGTCAGATGACAGCACAGCAGTTTGGTGCCAAAGCGACAACAGTGGTAGCAGATAACAAAGCACCGGCAGTTGCTCCAGCAGTAACCCAACGCGAGATGGCATTGTATCAGACTTTAGCACCCTCTTCGCCAACTCCTCTGCCACAAGCGGAGGAAATGGCGTCTATTGCGCCTCTTTCAGAAGTGAGCGAGAAGCAGAGAGAGGAAAGCATTGTAGCAAATTCTCCCCTCCCACAAGTGGCGCAAAGTTCAGGGGAGAGGGTTTTCGCAGCGGAGTCGAGTAATGCTGTTGAACAGTATGGAGCGGCGGTAGCTGTATTACCTGATGATGAAGTAGTGCCACCGCTTGGATATGCTTTAGCGCAGCTACATGGCGTTTACATTTTGGCGCAGAATCGTGACGGCTTAGTGATTGTTGATATGCACGCCGCTCATGAACGGATACTCTATGAAAAGCTGAAACAGTCACTGGCTACTGAGACGTTGCAAGCACAGCCGTTATTAGTACCACTGACGCTAAAAGTCAATGAACAGGAGGCTAACTGTGCTGAAATTTACCAACAGACATTTGAGCAATTTGCCATTACGTTGCAGCGTATCGGACCTGACACGCTGGTTGTGCGCCAATTGCCCAGTTTGTTGAAAGAAGTTGACAGTGAGCAATTAATTCGCGATTTACTTTGTGACTGTTTGGTTTGTGGTGATAGTGACCGTATTGCTAGACAGATTCATGAGATGTTATCAACACGTGCTTGCCACTATGCAGTGCGCGCTAATCGTAAATTGACAGTTATTGAGATGAATGCGCTATTACGGCAGATGGAGCAGACTGCTCATAGCGGTGAATGCAATCATGGGCGCCCAACTTGGCGAATAATGTCCCTGCAGGAGCTGGATAAACTTTTTCTGCGTGGGAGGTAACGTTTGTCACAGGTTATCTGTTTAATGGGTCCCACTGCCAGCGGTAAGACGGCAATTGCGTGTCAACTTAGTCAGCAGTTGGCTTGTGATATTGTCAGTGTTGATTCTGCAATGGTCTATCGCCACCTCGATATTGGTAGTGCCAAGCCGAGTGCTGAAGAGTTACAGCAGGCACCACACCGGCTTATTAATCTACGCGAACCGAATCAACCTTACTCTGCTGCCGATTTTTGTGATGATGCCAACAGAGAGATCGCAGCAATACTTAAAGCTGGAAGGATGCCGCTATTAGTAGGCGGAACGATGCTCTATTTTAAAGCACTGCAGCAGGGGTTATCGCCATTACCGGCTGCAGATCCAGTTCTGCGAGCGAAAATTAGCGCTGAAGCAGCTAAGCTGGGCTGGCCCGCACTGCATCAGCAATTAGAGCAGATTGATCCAACGGCAGCAGCGCGGATTCATGCCAATGATCCACAGCGCTTACAGCGGGCATTAGAAGTTTACCAAATTAGTGGCAAGACGCTGACAGAACTACAGCAACAGGCGACAACACCTGTCGCATGGGAATTCGTCAATATTGTCCTCTTTCCTGCTGATCGAGAGGCATTGCGTCGTGTGATTGCCAAACGTTTTAAGCAGATGCTTGCTGCAGGGCTGGTTGACGAGGTCAAGGCGCTTTATCAGCGTAGTGATATCGATGCAGAGTTGCCAGCCCTGCGGGCGGTGGGCTATCGCCAAGTATGGGACTATTTGGCTGGGCGATTGAGTTATGAGCAGATGGTTGATAGAGCGATTATTGCTACCTGTCAGTTGGCCAAACGGCAGATGACATGGCTGCGGCGCTGGCCTGGGGCGATCTACTTTAACAGCCAGGCAGACGATGTTGCCCAACAGGTGGCTAATTATCTACGCCAACAAGGCTGACTTTATTTCGTGTACGTTCCTGAGTATAATAGGCGCGTCAAAAAAACAATAATCTAACTAACTAGATGAGGTAAATGAGTATGCCAATTTATGAATATCGTTGTAGCCATTGTCAGCATCAATTTGATAAGTTGCAGAAAATGAGCGATGCTCCATTGCAAACTTGTCCCCAGTGTCAACATGATGCGTTGAATAAACTGGTTTCTGCTAGCGGCTTTCAATTGAAAGGTAGTGGTTGGTATGTCACTGATTTTCGTGATAATGGTAAGAAATCGTCGCAGAAAGAGAGTGTGTCAAAAGAGGAGAATAGTGATGGAGATAGTGGAACAACAACTGAACCGCCTGCTGATGCCAGCAAAACGGCAACAACACAGGACCAGGAGGCTGTCTGATGTTGATGGGTAAGGTCATGGTGAAAATCCGTAAGTATTTTATTACCGGATTATTAATTTGGGCACCAATTTTAGCCACTATCTGGATTATTGATTTTCTAATTAAGTTATTGGATAGCAGCTTGCGTTTATTACCACAGGCCTATCAGCCGGAAGAGATTTTAGGGTTTAGCTTGCCAGGGGCCGGCGTCATTTTCTCATTAGCGGTACTATTGATAACGGGGCTGTTAACCACCAATTTTCTTGGTAGGCAATTAGTTAAGCTATGGGATAAGTTAATTGGGCGTATCCCATTAGTGCGTACCATTTATGCCGGTATTAAGCAGACGATGGAGACCCTATTTAAATCTAATAGCCAAGCTTTTCGGCGAGTGTTATTAGTTGAGTATCCACGTAAAGGATTATGGAGCATCTCCTTTCAAACCAGTGACAACTGTCACCATATTGATGAGCAGACAGGTGAGAAAATGTTGGCAGTCTTTGTGCCAACAACACCTAACCCAACTTCCGGTTTTCTGATTTTTGTTCCAGAGAGTCATACTCGTGCGCTGAATGTTAATGTCGATGCAGCACTGAAAATGGTTATTTCACTCGGCGTTATTCAGCCGCCTGATGGTGAAGCGGCAAAACAGCCACCTACTGAATTGCCGCAATCTTAACGCGATTAAATGGTTTATTTCAGTTCCAGTAACGTTTGTGATCTTGGTGTCAGTGGCGCCGGCGTTGGTTCTGGCGATGTTAAGTCTATTTTTTTATCTGTTTGTTGGCTTTTCCAAATGGCTATTGGTGAAGTGATACCGCTGAATTTTTTAATGATAGTTTTGTAGTCATTAGCAGTACTTTCGTAGCGTTTCCAGCTTGAGTTACATTTTGGTGCCAAATGGCGATGAAGTTTTTTATAAGTCTCATCGATATCATCTGAATTAATGTTAGGTGATTTTTTACCGAGTTCGTCAAGTTTCTCAAGCGTATAGTTTATGCCTTTCGGAACATGTTGGTCGTGATTTTTTTCTGTGTTAGTATAATGCTTGCCATTGCCAACCATCTCAAATTCTGTCTTTTTTATGTCATCTCTTATTGTTGTCATAGTATCGACGGCAATTTGATTATAATTTTTGTTTATGTTGTCATTTTTATTGAGATCGATTTCTGGGGACCAGGGAATGGAATTCAAAATGTTTAAGCTCTCTTGATTATTCTCAATCATCTCTAACTCTTCAGTCTCTTTTAGTTGATTGTTATCTTCTGGGTCAATGAAGAGCGAGAGTTGCTTTTTATTTAAGTCTTTTACTGTCGCGAGTTTTACACGGTCATTTGCTTTCCTTGGGCAGGTGTGTTGATTTCTCAGGACATCATTCGTTCTTAGATTCGTTAACAGATAGTAGCTATTTTTTTTTGGTTTGGCCTTTTTTCTATGGTTTGTATCTTTTTTCTTCCGATTGTTCTCATTGGGGATAGATTTGAAGATGACGATATCGGATGCCTTTTGCTCTTTGACTGTTTCCCAATCAATAACATTTTCTTTAAAAGTGAATCTCTTTTCACCAAAAATCTTTTTAAACATATTATTCTCCTCTTATTATCTAAAATGGGTTTAATGAAATTAACGAGTAGGGTAAAAATAGGTTAACAATCATGAAAAAGCAAATGAGAAATGATTTGATTTAATAAATCACCCCTGAAAATTAGACGTTATCGCGGTGATTCTGATTGAGGAAAGTGTATGTCAATTTGTTATGTTGATATATGAGTTAATGCGGGGATGAAATTATGCAGTATTATTTTGTAATATAGTAGCCTATGTCGGCATTCAAAATAAATCTACCCAAAAATAAATTTTATCTTACTCATAAATAAGTTATAACTTTCATTGAAGAAAGTGGTGTTAACGAGTATATGTCAATATAATGGACAATTTTGGCCGGGGGTGGTGAGGTTGGTTCTAACTCTTGCACTTAGAGGGGTCTATGCGTAATATCAATAGCTCTGAAAAACAGTATAAATGAGGCGGTTATGAAGGTAGAGATGCGTAGCCACTATTGTGGCGAAGTGACTGAGGCATTGTTAGAGCAGTCAGTTAAGGTATGTGGCTGGGTTCACCGGCGACGCGACCATGGTGGCGTGATTTTTCTTGATATGCGCGACTGCAAAGGGCTGTTGCAGGTAGTATGTAACCCTGATCAAGCTGATGTCTTTGCTATTGCTGATACTGTGCGCAATGAATATGTCTTGCAGATTGAGGGTACGGTACATTTACGTCCAGAAGGAATGGCTAATGCCAATCTTAC
>JANQHY010000229.1 GCA_028282395.1 Gammaproteobacteria bacterium | reverse complement strand
TAAAGTTATATAATAATGCTTACAAAAACAAATAGAACCCAATAGAAATGTATTCGCCCCGATCATCTCGAAAACGTCGTAATACCACTGCGTCAATATTATCCGATATTGCAACCGAGGGCGCGTATATAGAACATAAATCATGGTTCGAATGGCTTGACAACTTGATGGCCGGCACAATAAAAGTGGTTTTTTCGATAGGATCTGCTTTCGTTGGCATGTTAAAGTATATGAACGATATAAAACCCAAAGGTTTTCTCACATTCATGAAAATTGTTAGCGGCCCTTTTTGGAATATTATTGACTCAGTCGCTTACTTCTTCAGCGGGTTCAATAAAATCCGCCAAGCAAAATCATTCTGGGACTTCTTCGATGGCTTTTTTGATATTTTCATGGGCGTACAACTACTGACATTAACAATTGTCTCACTTTTTGCACTGCCATTTCTTGCCCAACTCTCTTTTGCTGCCTGTATGTGGCATATGGCATTCTATTCTTTTGGAAAATTCATCAATAATCTCTCTAATAAGGAGGAGAGCAACCTCTATAATTTCCTTGATTTCTCTGCCTGGCTCTGCGCCTCAATTGGCACAACTCTCCTAGGTATTGCACCTTTTTGCCCAATAGCCACACTTCCAATTGTTGTTTTCTATGCACTAGCTGGCTTCTTTAAAGGAATACAGGCCGGTATTGATCTATATAAATGGATTAAGCATAAATTCTCAAGCACCTCTGAATTTGCAGCAGACCATAACAATAAAGATGCCATGCACAAAATAAAAAACTATCAATCGCCTACATCGACAATTTTTAATAATATAAGTGAAGACCGTAAGAGCACAACGGTAACAGATAAAAGAGACCTCTTAACAAATGATGATAAACCTCTACAAGCAGTCAATGATAGAATCACCATTGTTGATAGTGATGAGATAGGCGAACTTAAGAAATAAAAGTTGCCACCAATAAAACAATTGGATAAACTCCATGGCAACAAAGGATAGACTGCCATGATAGAATCTAAAGCAAAACTATGGGCTAGCGTAATTCTCCCCTTTGCCCTAGGCTATTTCATCTGTACCGCGTATCGCGCAATTAGCGCTGTATTAGCACTACCAGTGATGCAAGCGTTATCGCTGAATGCCGACCAATTTGGGTTTATAGCTTCGACCTATGTATTAGCTTTTGCACTTACCCAACCACTTCTTGGCATACTACTTGATCAGTGGGGTGCACGGCGAACACAAGCGGCACTATTCTGTTTAGGTAGTATTGGAATTGTATTGTTTGGTCTAGCACACAACGCCTGGCTATTAGCAATAGGCAGAACAATACTAGGGATTGGCATGGCCGGTGGTTTGATGGCAGCATTTAAAGCGATTGCTAGTTCAGTAGAGAAACAGCATATCCCTTTTTATAATGGTGTCATTCTAGCGGTCGGGGGCATTGGTGCACTTTTCGCAACAATACCGAGCAAATTGATTGAACTCCACTTTGGCTGGCGCAACTTATGTTTTGCGCTTGGCGTCGCCACATTTGTCATCGCTATTATCATTCTATTAGTTGCTCCACGCGATCATCACACCGGCACAATAAAAGCAGCTGGAGAGCGCTGGCAACAGATAAAAGGGCTACAACAAGTCTATAAAAGCCGCTATTTTTGGCGTATGATGCCTCTCTTCACTACCACTCTTGGCGGCTTTATTGCAATGCAGGGATTATGGTTAGGTCCATGGTTACAACATATTAATCATTTAACGGCGATACATGCTGCTAACTATCTCCTAGTCATTGCCTTGGCAATGACATTGGGTATGATAAGTGGCGGGCTGTTTTCCCATCTAGCAAAAATCAGCAAAATTCCACTCGATAAAATTGTCATAATTGGCATCATTATTCATTTAATTAGCCAACTATTTATTATCGCCAACATTCTCCCCAACAATTACGTTATCTGGTTTGTTTACGGCTACTTTGCCCAAGCAACACTGGTTAACTATGCCCTACTCGTTCAGCATTTTGATGTCAAGCTAAGTGGTCGCGCCATTACCGCAGCAAATATTTTTATTTTCCTCTTCGCCTTCTTGGTACAGTATCTATTTGGTGTTGTGATTCATTTATACTCAGCACAATACCCAACCCTGAGCTATCAGGCGGCCTTCTCAATACTTGTTGCTATTGAGCTACTTGCCCTACTCTGGTTTTTTCTATTCTCGTACATGAGTAAAAGTAAGGCGCCGTAACAAACGCTATTCATCTAACTTGGAACATAAGAAAACGAAGGAATTTCGCTAATAGAAAACTCTAAGCCAGAAAATGCATTCAGCATCATATCAACCCCAACCATCATCGTGTCCAATACTAATACGGCTCCTGTTGCACCCGCAAAAATTCCCGCTGTTTTTTTTGCCGATCTATTCCAGTCTATTATCGGTTTAGGCGTGCCATTTCTATTCGGTACAGAATAGACCCCATCTTTAGCAAAACACTTTGTTATGAGTCCATAAAATAGAATAGGCAACATATGTTTCATCAACCGATCATAACGCACGTTTACCTCTCCATTTTTTATAGAAAGGATAGTCGGAATTCTCTCCCCATTCTCTATGACTCTCATAATATAAAGCGCCATATTGAGAAAAGGAACGATGAGGTGCATATTATGCCGATTGAAATCTTGCAGAGAAGTTTTAACTTTCTCATGGGAGGCCATCATAGCATAATAGAGCAAGCCTGCTACCAAAAACATCTCCACTGACACTTTGCGTGAAAACGAATCCCCTTTCAGCAGAGTAGCAAACATAAGAAATAGATTAAATTGGGTAAATTTTGTTGAGCTCCCTTTCAGATAACTTCTTGAAAATGATCTTAGTTCAAATTTACTGCCTACACGCGCCTGTTTTTGTGAAAAATACTGTGAGCTGGCAACTATATTCATAGCCAGTCCAAACGTAATAATTAGATATAATGGTGACTCACTTTTATTAAAAACGGTACTGCGGACTCTTTTAAAAAACATTTTTATTCTCCTACAATATTTAAACGCACCATTCTAGCCAACCAATTAAAGTAAAGCAATGAGTATCGCCTGCCAATTACTGCACATTCGGAGAAAACATTAAAAATTAAATGCTCTCTCCCATATAAAGCGGCCTAACGGGAATAGTATTTGACACATTGAGGGATAGTGGTTGTGCAACAACGCGTAGAGGATGAAGGTTACAATCGAAGTACTGACTATGCCGAGCGTGCGAGCAGACACAGATAGACTTTTGGGCAAGAAATCTCTTGTTGTTATTGTACTAATGCAACCATTGCCAATAAAAAGATAGGGGCCGTTGCTAATAAACTGTCTATGCGATCAAGCACTCCCCCATGGCCAGGTAAAAGTTTTCCGCTATCTTTTAATCCACAGGAGCGTTTTAGCATACTCTCAAACAGATCACCAATAATACTAAAAACTAGAATAACAATACTCCACAACATCAACCATCCAGTACCTTGCCAGGAGAGCTTTAATATGAGTGACACCACTGCCACTGCAATCACCACTAAAAGAATACCTCCAGCAACACCTTCCCAGCTTTTCCCTGGACTAACCGCTGGCAGCAATTTATGGCGTCCCAAACAGCGGCCAACGAAATAAGCCCCGCTGTCGGCCCCCCATACTAAAACAAACAGCAGCAATAGCAGTAATGGCTGACAACGATAAATTACTAAAATAGCAATATATGCTGGCACTATAGTTAATACTCCCATTAATCCACGCAACAATGGAACTTTTGCCCATAAAAAAGCAGTCACTGGATAAGTCAATACTAACCAACAAACAATTAACCACCAAAAATAAGCAATAACTAAAACAGCTTCTATTGGCAATAAATAACTCGCTACGGCAATAGCAACTACAAAACCGGTATAAAGTAACCGTTGCCAAGTCTTCGTTAATAATAGAAACTGGCTCCACTCCCAACCTGCAGCAAATACGATTAGTGTCGCAGCAGCCACAAATAACCACGATGGCAACAAAAAAAGTAGTGCCAAAGTAACAGTGATAAGTAGGGCGCCGGTAATCACTCGCTGCATTAGCATCTGTTTGACTCCATTAATTATCTATTCCGTTTGACCAAAGCGACGCTTACGATTGGCAAAATCAAGCAATGCTTGATTAAATGCTGTCTCATCAAAATCAGGCCATAATTGATCAGTAAAGTAAAGTTCAGTATAGGCCAGCTGCCATAAAAAGAAATTACTAATTCGACACTCGCCACTTGTACGAATAAATAGATCGAGAGGCGGCAAATCATTCAGACAGATATAACGCGACAACTGTTCAGGCGTTGCGGCATCACTGTCAACCTGCCCAGCAGCAATCGCTTGGGCTAACTGGCAAGCTGCCTGGGTAATATCCCACTGCCCACCATAGTTCAATGCGATCACCAACACTAACTCTTGATATGCTGCTGTTTCTGTTTCTACTTTTTCAACCTGCTTTTGGATCTCTTCACTTAGACGCTCACGATCACCAATGACTCTAAGTTGAACCTGATTGTCATGCAACAACTGAATCTCGCGTTGAAGTGCTGTAAGCAGGAGCCTCATTAAGTAATTAACCTCTTCCAACGGTCGTTTCCAGTTTTCGGTGCTGAATGCAAATAGGCTGAGAACTTTAATACCGTGCTGTCGTGCAGCTTTCACCACTTTGCGTGCTGATTCAACGCCAGCACGATGCCCCATTACGCGTGGTAAATGGCGTTTCTTTGCCCAGCGACCATTACCGTCCATAACGATGGCAACATGTTGAGGCAAGCGATCCGCAGGTAACGCATTAATATCATCAAACATCGGCTCTCTACTTCTCATAGCGTTACCTATTTTCAACGTAAATTAATTAGACTTCGAGTAGATCCTTCTCTTTTTGTGCGCTGATACTGTCCATCTCTTTAATGTAACGGTCGGTCAATTTTTGCACTTCATCTTCGCCACGATGCTCATCATCCTCGCTCATCTCTTTATTCTTCACCGCCTTTTTCAAAACCTCATTGGCATCACGGCGAATGTTACGCACTGCAATTTTGGCTTTTTCCGCCTCACTTTTGACTACTTTAATTAAATCCTTACGACGCTCCTCGGTTAATGCTGGCAGTGGTATACGAATCGTATCACCGCTGGTAGAAGGGTTAAGCCCTAATCCTGCCTGCATAATCGCCTTCTCAATTGTAGGGATTAAGTTCTTCTCCCACGGTGCGACCTGTAGTGTGCGGGCATCCAACGTACTAATACTAGCCACTTGATTTAATGGCGTATCGCTACCGTAATAAGGCACCATAATAGGCTCTAATAAGCTGGGCTGTGCTCTGCCCGTACGCAACCGTTCTAATTCACGCCGAAATGCCTCAACGGCCTTTTTCATTCTTCCTTCAGCATCTGTTTTTAGTTCATTAATTACCACCATACTCTCTCTCCTATTGTTACCATCAACTAATTAATGTTCCTACTGTCTCACCTTCAACAATCTTTTGCAGAATATCGAGCTGCTCCATATTAAATACCCGAATTGGCATACGATGATCACGGCAATACTCTAATGATTGGAAGTCCATCACCTCTAATCCACGATCCAATGCTTCTTGATAACTCAATGTCGGATAATAGACCGCATCAGGAAATTTGTGCGGATCAGCTGAATAGACACCATTGACTTTTGTCGCCTTAAGTAATAGATCGGCACCAATGTCTACTGCACGATGGCTTGCAGCGGAATCAGTTGTACAAAGCGGTTTACCCGTACCACCAGCAAAAACCACCACATTGCCTTGTGATAGATGATCGATGGCAGTAGTAGCACTGTAATTAGCAATAATTTCTGGCATGCTGACCAATGACATCAGCTCTGTTGGAACACCCGACTCTTGTAGTGCCTTGGTCAATGCTAAGCCGTTTATTGCTGTCGCCAGCATACCCATGTAATCACTGGTTATACGATCAAAGCCTTTCTCGGCAAGTGTCATTCCTCGTATCAGATTGCCACCACCGATAACTAGTCCAATCTCAACACCGCGCTCCAACAGTGCTGAAAAAGTGGCGCCAAGCTGATTTAGTTTGCTAATAGAGAGAGAGGAGTGGCCACTGCTGAAAAACTCACCGCTGAGTTTAAGTAGAATACGTTGATATTTTAACGCCACAAGCTCTCTCTATGTTAATTCTCTCCGTAACGACAACCGCTAGCTGTTGCTACCTTCCACCGCAGCTTTTACCTCTTCGGCAAAATTGCTCTCTGTCTTAGCGATGCCTTCACCAACCTCAAAACGTATAAAGCGTTTCACTTTAGCACCACGATCTTTCAATAATTGACCAACAGACTGGCTTGGGTCACGTACAAAAGGTTGACCTTCTAACGCTACTTCACCAAGGAACTTCCTAATCCGCCCTTCAACCATTTTCTCAATAATTGCTTCTGGCTTACCGCTCTCTTTAGCCTGAGTCACAAAAATCTCACGCTCTTTCTCTACTAACTCTGCCGGCACATCTTCAGCACTCACCGCCTGTGGTCTTAACGCAGCAACATGCATCGCAATATTTTTGCTCAGCTCAGCATCACCGCCTTCCATTTCCAATAAGACGCCAATACGGTCAAAATGAATGTAACTCGCCAACGTATCGGCAGCATCAATATGCATGTACGCCACACGACGCAGCTGAATGTTCTCGCCAATCTTAACGACCAATGCCTGACATGCTTGCTCAACTGAGTTAGCCTCATCAAAGGCCGCTGCATTGAGCTCTTTAATATCACTGGCACGATTCGCAACAGCAATCTGCGCAACACGGTTAGCAAAATCAATAAAGTCTTCCTGCCGCGCAACAAAATCGGTTTCACTATTGATCTCAATCATTGCTGCTTCGTTACTCTCACTATCCTGAGAGATCACCACCAACCCTTCAGCAGCAACACGGCCTGCCTTCTTGGCAGCCTTCGCCTGACCAGATTTACGCATTAAGTCAATTGCCTGCTCAATATCGCCATTTGCTTCAGTTAAAGCTTTTTTACAATCCATCATACCAGCACCGGTACGTTCACGGAGATCTTTCACCATCTGTGCAGTTACTGCTGCCATCACAACCTCTCTTTATTTCACTTAAACGTTTACTCTATCTAACGTGCTAAAAACTACTACTTATCAGTATCTTCAGCATCACCTTGCTCAGCTTCGAGCTCGTCAGCCTCTTCATCAGCAATAGCTTCTTCTACTACTTCCTCTGTAGCGACTATCTCTTCTTCCTCAAGCATCTCCTCTTCAGCTGCTAAGATAGAGCTACTACCGCGAGCACTAATAATGGTATCCGCCGCAGCAGAAAGATAAAGGTCAATCGCACTAATTGAGTCATCATTGCCTGGGATCAGATAATCGATATCCGCCGGGTTGCTATTGGTATCAACAACAGCAATAACAGGAATTTTCAGCTTGCGCGCTTCAGAAATAGCGATGTGCTCAAAATTGATATCAATGACAAATAGTGCATCAGGCAAACCATTCATCTCTTTAATACCACCTAAACTACGCTCCAGCTTTTCACGCTGACGTGATAATAGCAGAATCTCTTTTTTACTCCGGCCACCAAAGTCCTCACGCTCAAACAGCGTATCAAGTGATTTCAACCGCTTTACTGACTGGCGAATAGTCTTATAGTTAGTCAACATTCCACCTAACCAACGATGGTTGACATACGGCATGTTGCAACGCTCTGCCTGAGTTTTAACAACATTAGCAGCTGCGTACTTGGTACCGACAAACAACACTTTACCTTTACGTGCAGCAATAGAAGAGACGAGATTGATCGCCTCATTGAACATTGGCAACGTGTGCTCCAAATTAATAATGTGAATTTTGTTACGCATGCCAAAAATGTACCGTTCCATTTTTGGGTGCCAATAGCGCGACATATGTCCAAAATGGACGCCGGCATTAATCATATCCCGCATAGATACTGCTGCAGCCATATTTCTCTCCGCCCCTAACAGGGTCTAATAATTAACCAATTTTGCTCACGCTTCAGCTCCTACTGAACCGTGATACCATTCAATTCTCTCTCTGCCTATCAAGTGCATTGCTAATAGGAGGGATTCTTTATATCATAAACCGTCTATGAGGACAAATATGTCACGATAAAAATTGGTAAATTTTTTTACATTTGGGAAAGATAGAACAAAAATGGCAGATAATTTGATTAAAAACGCAGAAGAGATTGAAAAAATGCGTATTGCTGGTCGCTTAGCAGCAGAAGTTCTGGAGATGATTACCCCTCATGTCCAGATTGGCATCACGACTGAAGAGCTGGACCGTATTTGCCACGACTATATTGTTAATCAGCAGAAAGGCATTCCTGCCTGCCTCAACTATACCGCTGGTGGCACTCACCCACCCTTTCCCGGCAGTGTCTGTACCTCATTAAACCATGTCATCTGCCATGGCATTCCTGGGCCACGCAAACTCAAACAGGGGGATATTCTCAATATTGATGTCACTGTCATCAAAGATGGCTACCATGGCGATACGAGTAAAATGTTTCAAATTGGCAAAACGTCAGTCATGGCACAACGCCTCACCCGCGTCACTTATGAAGCAATGTGGGAAGCCATCAAGATTGTTAAACCTGGCACGACTATTGGCGACCTGGGCCATGCTACCGCCCAACATGCGAAGAAGAACCGCTTTAGTGTTGTGAAAGAGTTCTGTGGTCATGGTATCGGCAGCCAATTCCATGAATCGCCTGCAGTTCCCTTCTATGGTAAGCCAGGGACTGGCATGACGCTGCGTGAAGGCATGACTTTTACCATCGAGCCAATGCTTAATGCTGGCAAGGCGGGCACAAAAACGCTGCCTGATCGCTGGACCGCGGTGACCAAAGACCATAGCCTATCAGCACAATGGGAACATACCATCCTAGTCACTAGCGATGGCTATGAGGTCTTAACACTGCGCGAAGAAGAGAAAAACAGCTAATCACGAATGAGGTAAGAAATGGCCATCGAAATTAGTCAACAAGAGTTTGCCGAACGCCGTCAGCGTCTATTTGCCCAGATGGATGACAATAGTATCGCCATTATACCAACAGCGACAGAGAAAATTCGCAGTGGTGACACCCATTACCCCTTCTCACCACAGCGCGACTTCTACTATCTAACCGGCTTTTCCGAACCCAATGCTGTTGCTATTCTGGTCAAACATCATGGCGAACGCTTTATCCTCTTCAACCGTGCGAGCAATCCCGAGAAAGAGCGCTGGGAAGGAGCATTTGCTGGTCAGGATGGCGCCGTTGACCTCTACGCAGCTGATGAAGCTTATGATATTAACGAACTCGAGCAGCAACTACTTGAACTGCTCTCACAGCGCGAACACCTCTATTATACCTGGGGTAATGACAGTGAGCTGGATAAGTTGCTGCACAAGAAACTATCCCTCCTGCAAGAGCAGTCACGCATGGGAGAGAAAGCCCCCGATGTCATGTACAATCTCGATCCGATTGTTCATGAGATGCGCTTGTATAAAAGCCCTGCTGAAATTACCGCCATCTCTTTCGCTGCAAAAGTTTCTGCCCAAGCCCATATTGCTGCAATGCAAGCTTGCCGCGCCGGTCGCTATGAGTATCAACTACAAGCGGAGTTTACTAAAGTCATTCTTGAACAGGGCTGTACCGCCTATGCCTATGACCCAATTTTTGCTAGCGGCAATAATGCCTGTACGTTACATTATTGCCATAATCGTGCCCAACTAAAAGCGGGCGAACTGATACTCGTTGATGCTGGCTGTGAATATCAACACTACGCTTCAGATATTACCCGCACCTACCCAATCAACGGTAAATTCAGCGCCCCACAAAAGGCACTGTACAATGTTGTATTAAAAGCACAATTGGCTGCTATGGCCGCATTGAAGCCCGGTTTGACAATGAAAGACTTCTCTGACATAGTTGCCCACAGCCTAACAGAGGGACTGGTAGAGCTGGGCATTTTGAAAGGCAATGTGGAAAAACTCTATGCGCAGAAGGCTTACCGCCGCTTCTACTACCACGGCCCCGGCCATTGGCTTGGTCTTGATACCCATGATGCTGGAGCTTATAAAGTCAACGGTAATTCACGCGTACTCGCACCCGGCATGGTACTCACCAATGAACCAGGCATCTATATTGCCGCAGAGAGTGAGGGTGTCGATAAACAGTGGTGGGGTCTGGGAATCCGCATTGAGGATGAAGTATTGATTACCGAAGAGGGCAATCAGGTTTTATCAACTGACGTACCCAAAGAGGCCAAAGCGATCGAACAGTTAATGAACGAAAAATAGAATTTAATGAATCTCTAACAAGACTTTTTGCCTACTATTTGCATAGCATTAGTCCGTAAAAACTTTCTAGCGATTCGATTAGTACGAGAAACTCCCATGTCATTAAGAAAACATGCCTTTTTTATTGCTACTATCACCATGATGAGCATGATGGGCCTATTAGCATCCGATGTTTATATTCCGGGATTGGACAAATTAACCCAAGCATTGCAGGCAACGCCGAGCGATATCCAGCTAACGTTAGGACTTTACTTACTAGGTCTATCCGTTTTTCAACTATTTTACGGGCCTATTTCAGATCGCTACGGCCGCAAACCGGTATTATTGATTGGATTTACCCTTTACACCTTTGCTAGCCTAGCCTGTGTTTTTTCACATACGATCATCGAACTAATCATTGCACGCTTCTTTCAAGGAGTAGGCGCCTGTTGTGGTTTAGTTGTTGGTCGTGCGGTGATTGCGGATAAATTCGATCGTGAACAGACAATAAAAGTTTATAATATTGTCTATCCACTGGTTGCTACCTCACCAGCGATTGCACCATTTATTGGCGGTTATTTAACTAGCTGGTTTAGTTGGCGTGCGACATTTGTCTTTGTTACGCTTTTTGGCATGTTATTAATTACAATGACAGCATTATTCCTTGAAGAGACTAACCAACAGAGAAAAACTGCTGATATCAAACTCACAACTATCGTTGCCAACATGCCAAAAATGCTGCGTCACCCAGGGTTTTTAAGCTATCTTGTCTGCATCTGTGCAGTATATGGCGCCTGGTTCACCTACCTTGCTGAAGGAACATTTCTATTCGCTAAAATGGGCTACCATCCACATCAAATTGGCTACTTCTATTTTCCTTTTGTGATCGCCATCTATTTAGGGAATTACTTATGCAAACGTTATGTCGGTAAATTTGGCGTAACGAGAATTCTCTGCCTTGGTCAAATGTTCTTTATTACAGGTAGTTTACTGTTGTTACTTTTTGTTTTTATTTTACCGATGACAAACCCGATTGAAATTATTTTACCCATGACAATCAACGCAGTAGCCAACGGCATCATCCTCCCTCTTGCCATTCCATCAGCAATTGCCCTCTTTCCTAAAATATCAGGTTCGGCCTCCGGCTTTGTTGGCTTCTGCCAAATAGGTTTTTCATCATTATGCGCCAGCTTTGTCGGTAAACTTTTCCCTATTAGTGAAATGTCACTGGCGGCCATTCTGGTTACCTTCTCACTTTGCAGTTTACTACTATATCTACTATTTTCCGCCTTAGAGTAACAAAACTATTTAATAGCGATTTAAACTCAAGGTAAGGCTCGAAACAACAAAGAAATCAGCCGGTCACCCCTACGGAAAAGGTTTCAAAGTTGGTTTATATTTGTATTATGCTGGTTATGGCAGTAATGGAGAAAATACTCAATAAATACTGATCTAATTAAAAACTCACCATTTCATAACATCCCTGTTTGGTATGCCAACGCTTGGAATTAGACAGTTAAACAGAATTCATACCTAATGCTTGATAGAATACCTCTTGCATTCTCTTCAAAGTAAGATCCTGTAAAAAGCATTTACTAGCATTCGCAGAGAATTTTCTATAAGACTCATAATCAGTGATGGCAAACTCCAAGCTTTTCAAAACATCCTCAACCTCTAATGATTGGCATAGATATCCCGCTTCATGCTTAGCAATATAACGAGCCGGTGAGGCATAATCTGGCGCATGACAAAAAACAGGACGGCCAGAAGCAAAATAAGCGATAAGCTTCGAAGGAAAACTAGAGCTTGACTCATAACGGAATTTCTCCGAGAACCAATAGGGCAGATAAAGCAGA
Organism: Gammaproteobacteria bacterium; assembly: GCA_028282395.1. The sequence continues at coordinate 20,754 of JANQHY010000229.1, read as the reverse complement.
TCTGCTGTAGATAAATGCTCGATCAACTGTTCGCGCGGATGCCAACCTAAATATTCAAAACGGGTTGGCACAAAACTGCGATGTTGAAAAGCTCCTCCCAGCATACGTACCCGAATATTTTTGCCTGCAATACGCCAATTAACCTGAGCAAGGGCCTTTATCAGCACCTCCCACTCTTCCTGGGCATATAACTGTCCGGCAATAGCAATAATAAACGTTTCACCTTCATGTGGATGGTGTGCAGGGGATCGGGCAAGTTCACTCGGCAACCCATCAAGCAGTGTCAGACAGGGCTTATGGTACTTTTTTAAATAGTGATCTGACATGTACCACGATGCAGTTGTGGAGGATTGACTGCTCTGTATAATATGATCATACTTATGTAGCAATCTTTTCTGGCCAAGAGAAGAGACGCTGCAACTTCTTAACCACCACTCAAATGAATCCCAAGTATGCGTAAACATTGGCAAATCGAGTTTTTGAGAAAGTGAATAAGCTAGCTGCACAATCGTCTGGCCTTGCAGGACTACGAAAACTGCTTCAATCTCCTGTTTTTTGATAAATTTGATAAGTTTCGGCAGAACGCTATATCGCACCTGCACGAAATGTAACAATTGAAAACTTGAGACATACAATGAGGCAAGCAGATGAAGACATCTTCGCAAGTACGCTTTTTGAGGAGGCTTCTCAACTGGTTTTCTAAACGGTTTCTCGAATGGTTTTCTCAGAAAACACTTAGGCAACGTAGCCCATTTTGGATTCATATCTGCTTTGATACGTGGGTTAACAACCGTAAAAAGCGCAAGCTTTTCAAATGGTAAAAAATTCATCATCGTCTCTATCATTAATCCACCTGTATAGTTTTTACAGGGCGGTATATCGGTTAGAAACAGTATTTTCATCAAGCTACAACCTCTCTATAAATCTCCGATATACGTTTCACATGAGTTCTCTCATCGTAGTGCAATTCGGCTATCTCTCTTCCTTTTTTACTACGCGCTTTACGCTCGGCTGGGTTATCAATTAAATTCTGCAAAGCTCTGTATAGGGCATCGCCATCACACATAGGAACAGAGATACCAACCTCCGGAGCAAAAGTTGTTTCCGGTAAAGAGGTACCCTCAAATACAATCACTGCGTTGCCACAAGCTAAGGCTTCAACTGCCATCATACCAAAAGCTTCAGCAATAGATGGCATAAGAAAAATATCCGATGCAGCCAACGCATCGCGGAGCTGTGTCTCATTATTCGCCCAACCAAGATTAATTATCTGAAAAGACTTTTTAACGGCCCTCTTTGGCACCACTCCACCTAAACCAATAATAGTAATAGGCTGCTCTGTTTCAATGCGATTGAGTGCTTGAATAATATAAGGCAGCCCTTTAAATTCATTACGTTCTGCACGAAAAGAGATTACTAAGCTATTTTCACGGACACCAAGTCTTTTACGTGCATCAGCAGCTGCAGCTGGCGAAAAGAAATTTAGATTAACGCCAAATGGCAGTTGATGCACCTTTACACCAGGAAACATTGGTGAAGCTTTGACCATATCATGCATCCATTTTGAAGCAACAATAATAGTAAGATTCGATTGCTCATAGGCTTTACGTTTATACTCAAATAGAAATTGCGTATTATCTCTGCGCAGCGCTTTATCAGTATGTAGATCAGGGCAATTACCACAACCGCTGAGCCAATTTTTACAGTCACGTGGGTGAATACAGTGCCCTGTCATTGCCCAAGGATCATGCAACGTCCATACAGTCGGTTTTTGACGAGCTATCATTGGCAGATGAGAAAAACTTAAAAATCCTGCATGGATGATATGAAGATGAACGAGATCAGCCTCTTTGAAAGCCGCCATCTCTATCATCTGTTTTGCATGAGGATACAGCACAGATTGTAGCGATCTCATATACTCGACTTTTTTGATGACAGCATTAGTCGCCCGAGCCATGAAACCTTCAAATGTTAAAACCTCAGGGTTGTTGGTATCTTTGAGCCAAACTAAATGACGCGATTCAATACCTTGCTCTTTTAGAAGAGGGGTGATAGCTAAACCATTAAAACGACTTCCTGGTGATTCATAACCATTAACTTGAAGCACTTTCATTAATTTCTTTACCCTCAAAACGACTAAATTTAGTTATTTATCTCTAAAAAATAGGTATGTGCAACGGTACCATTAACAAAACAGTGCGTCAATGCTTTGGGCCCACATCAAGGTAATACAGCAACTTCGAAGCTCATGTTTTTTATAACTTTTAGCCTAATTAAATCCTTGGCGAAATTGACCAGGCCCCCTTTCTGTGCTGCGAGAAGAGGGGAGAGATTATAACTACACATCCACACATATTTTTTATCTATATATTCAATTACTTATATGAAATAACACTATGAAACCTCCCATTTATATGCTATACTTGTAAGTAGAAGTTTTATTCATCTATGCGAGAAAGATTATGAATAATCTCGATCCAATCATCAAAAAAAACTCCCAATGGCTCAAGAAAAAAGGTGTTAGCGACAATCTGATTAAACAGTTAGAAAAGAATGCGCATATGCGTCAGGTTTTCAAATCAGGGCAAAGTAAATACATTAACCCAATTGCTATCAAACGCAAGATTAGAAACGGCAAAAGATCTTATGATGCTCTTGATGAATTTTCCAAACTCGCAACCTCTGCTGAATTTAAACCGGTATTAGCTCAGGATAAGATAGCGGAATTTGCCTGCAGTCATCGCTCTGTACTAACAAAATTGACTAATTTCAAAAACCGGAAACAGCAGGAGGCAACAAAGAAGTTCCTTCATGCGGCCAGCAAAATGGACTCCAAAAAGCAAAAGGTTTTTCTTAAGCAAAAAACTTTTGAGTTATACCTAGAAGGAAAACTAAAATTAGATGAGATAGAGGATTATAATGCTATTGAACTCCAAAATAAAATAAATGAAACATTATATGATGAAAAAAATGAAGAGCGTCGCGTTGCCTTAAATCATGTAATAACGTATACAAAAGAAATTAATGCTTCAGAGGTGGATAACTATAAAGCTGCCGCAAAAGCCTTGCCATACTATCAGCCTATTGGCAAACTAGCATTTGTATTTAATGCTGATTTCTCTGAAGTTAGGGTTTATCGAAAGACCAGCAAATCAGGATATCCAACTTTTTGTGGTAAAAAAAGCCTTTCTCCTTTTGATTCCATGCGCTTTCAACAAAATCCATCTGATGCGAACCTGTTAAATATAATTTTAGACCCCTTAGAGGAAAAGTACACCTCATCTGTAATAGGCGTTATAAAAGATAAAGAGCAATTAAGCCCTATGGACTACTATAAAAATGCAGAAAAACTGCTAATAGATGATGCAATGAATAAGGAGGCTGCTGGGAAAGTCCAAGAAATTGGCACCCCAGTATTTGTATTTAATGCCGATAAGACTGAAGTAAGCATTTATCGAAAAAGTGCCAATGCAGCTCTTCCTATTGAATTTTGTGCAACAGAAAAAATTCCAGATTATCAGAAAGGTAAATCATTGCAAGAGATATCAAGCTCACTGGAAATGAAATATGGCACACCTCCCTCTAGTCGAAAATTAAGAGAAGACAAAACTAATTATCGTTATGGGACAGGAGACAGAGATCCAGGTAATTTTCTCGGCAAAGCATTAGAGAATTTTGAGAAAGCTTATTGGGCCTACCCAAAAGATTCTCACCGTGACGAAGCCTTTACTCACCTGCACAGTGCTATCAATGGCGCTAATTCTAAGCAAGAACTCGATCATGTAAGGCGGGTTTACAATGATATGAGAGATCAAAATAAATCCCCTCTCAAAAGAGGATTCGGCATGAGAAATAAACGGAGACTCATAGAACAGCATTTTAAGGATAGAGAACTACAATTTCTCAGAAAACAGACGAAAAGTCTCAATTCAATACAAGCAATAAACTCATTTAAAAGAAACGTAGAAACAGATAAAAGATTTAGTGGGGTCAAGAATAGAAACAATCGATTCTCATCCTTCATGCGATCCTATAGAAAAGACCGAAACAGACAAACCGAAGAAGATAAACTTATCGAAGATATTGAGCAACTTGAATCTTTTCAAAACGAGCACAACGAATTGAAAGCGCGTTTATTTGCACTTAAACATGTCTACAATAGCAGTAAAGTTTCTGGGTTAGCGCGCATGCAATATAAATCGACAGAACCACAAATAGAGAAATTGGAAAAGGAGATTCATCAACTCGAAATGAAACATAGGGAGTTCTTAGCAAAAGATGGCAACAAAAATGCAGAGCATATAGATTTGAAAGACTATAGAAGCTTGCAATCTGATCTTAAGCAATTCAAAACTGATTACAAAGACTTGGTTAACTCTTTGGATAATCCCACTAAGGAAGATAATAAAGTTAATAAAACGCAACAAACTCATCTGCTCGATAACGACAGCACATTCCGATTTTCCGAAAAACAAACCGTTACAAAAAGTGTAGATCAGACAACAGTCCCATCACTTGACATCACTCACCATAATTAATAGTGAATCTTTACGATTCCTTATGATTGTTGCGGGCAAGTGGCCAAGACTTTTCACTCTATCCCCTGCCCCTTTCCCACAGAAAATGGGAGAGGGAAAAGAAGACAATTTGATCGGAAAATATCACCGCCCCTCATCTATTGGGCGGGGCACGGCTGCTTCAAAGTGAAATAGACACTCTTTAATGCTTGAAATAGTGTCGCTTCATGATAGGGAAGCTGTTTTTCGCGTACCCAGGCTTTAACATAATGGCTGGCCTTCCTCATGCGGAAATGGTTTAGTTTAGGAAATAGGTGATGCTCAATCTGATAATCCAAACCAACAAAGCACCAAGAGACCCAGCGAGGCAGTTTAGTATTCTGTGAAGTGGTTAATATCACCTGCCAGGGATTACTAAGTTGTTTAAGCACTGGTCGCCCGGTATGGCCAACAATAAAAACTATTGCCAAAATCCAACCAACAAAGGCCCATAAAAGTAGATAGCATAACAGTGTCTTGACGACACCAACAAAAAATATTGGTAGTACTAGCCACAATAGGTAGTGCAGCACCAGTAAGGCAATATCAAGCAGTGCATCTCGCTTCAACTGATGACGCTGTTTGAAAAGATAGACAAAACTATCCCAACGCATACTAAATGATAAAAGAAAACAGATAGCCCAAAAAAGCCAGTGCTGACAATGCTTCTGAAAAAACTGTGTGCCAATGCGCGATTCAACAATTTTTTCTCTATAGAAAGCTATTGGCCAAAAATCAATATCATCATCCATACCAACAACATTTGGTGCAGCATGGTGACGCTTATTATGTTTATGCGACCAGTAAGTCACACTTAATCCACCAACCAACGAAAACAGCAAGAAAAATAGGCTTTTATTCGCCGCACGTGAATGAAAAATTGCTTGATGTCCAGCTTCATGGCCCATCATGACCACTACTGCAAATGAAATAGACAAAGGTAACAGTAATAGCAACCCAACAGGTAGCGCTAACTTTAGCGCAATGACATAACCGCCTAACGCAATTAACGCCATGAAGGTTAACTTTAACATTGAACGCAACCGAACAGTTTTAAAACAGCCTTGAGATTCTAATACCTGACGCAACTGCTGTATATCGTTAATTGTTAACAACGTTTTCTCCTTTTAGAATACATTCTTAAAAGGGGTAGTCTCCCCCTATGATTGCTAAAAGTCAGAAAACTATGACGTATTCCACCTTGAGCGCTACCACTATCGTAACCTTGACAAGGTAAAAAAAGCAAGTACTGATACAATCTTGCTATTTACTCATATTGACGTAAAATAGTTGGATTATCCGGGTGAGTGAGGTAGTCATATGATTCAATCTAAAGGTTATGCTGCTCAAAACGCAGACAGTCTATTATCCCCCTATGAATTTGAGCGCCAAGATGTTGCTGAAGGGGAAATTTTAATTGATATTGCCTATTGTGGTGTTTGCCATAGTGACGTCCACCAAGTGCGCAATGAATGGGGCGGTTCAATCTATCCTATGGTGCCTGGCCATGAAATTGTTGGCAAAGTCACTAAAGTTGGCAACAATGTGAAGAAATTTCGTGTTGGTGACTTAGCAGGCGTTGGCTGCATGGTTGACTCTTGTTTACAGTGTAGTAGCTGCCATGAAAATAAAGAACAATTCTGCGATAAAGGTCCAATCTTTACCTATAATAGCCACTATTATGGCAGTGAGCGCCCAACTCAGGGCGGGTATTCTAATAACCTAGTCGTAAGAGAGGAGTTTGCGTTAACTATTCCAGATAATTTACCTCTAGCTAGTGTTGCTCCACTGCTATGTGCTGGCATCACTACTTACTCACCACTGCGGCGTTGGAACGTTAGCCCTGGCCAACGCATAGGCATAGTTGGTCTTGGTGGCTTAGGCCATATGGCCATTAAATTTGCCCATGCCTTTGGCGCACATGTTATCGTCTTCACCCACTCAGAGAATAAACGTCAAGCCGCCCTCAATCTAGGGGCGGATGAAGTGATTCTCTCTAGTGATACAGCAGCAATGGCAGAGAAACAGACCTCGCTTGACGTCATTATTGATACGGTCTCAGCAACACACAATATTAATGAGTACTTAACATTATTGAAGCGCGACTGCCCAATGGTAATGCTTGGCGTACCCCAGGAGCCACAAGCACTTGCTATTGGCGCTTTACTATTTCCTACGCGCATTCTCAGCAGTTCACTCATCGGTGGCATTAAAGAGACACAGGAGATGCTCAATTACTGTGGCGAACACAATATCGTTGCTGATATTGAACTAATTCCCATTGATAAAATTAATGATGCTTATGAACGGATGTTACGTAGCGATGTCAAATACCGTTTTGTTATCGATATGTCGACACTATAGCAAATAGAAATTATCGCTGTTGACGATAACAATAACAAAGTGTTAACAGACTGATAAAAACCATTGCGCTATAAAGCAATGCCATTGGCAACTGGGTTTGAACGTGAAAGGCCGAAGCAATACTGCCCATTAAAAAAACCATTGTGGACATTAATGCACCAAAAAGCGCATTTGCAGCACCAGCAATATCGGTAAATAACGTAATGGCGTAAGAAAAGATATTGGGCAAAACCAATGCGCAGCAAAAGAATAGAGCAATAGACGGTAAAAGCACTGTATAACTTTTTATTCCAACAAAAATTGCCAATAGCACCATCGTCAAGCTTATTAATAAAGCCATTATTAACGCAGCCAAGGATATTTGCAATGGCTCAGCTAGTGTGACGAAAAAGCGATTACACATAGTACCAATAAAAGCCGTTGTACCTAAAAGCAGTGCAACATGCCCATATTCTACAGCACTATAGTGTAATATTGTCTGTAACAGATACGGACCAATTAAATTAAACACAACTAATATTGAATAAATCAAGCCCGATACTATCATCGCAAGCAGAATAAAAGCTTTATTGGTGATAATACGCACAATAGTCTGTGCCAATCGTACCGGATGTAGCGGTAACCGTTTTGTATTCGTCTCAGGGACCATGATGACAATATAAATAAACAGCACTAAGGCATAACAACCAAAAAAGTAAAAATTGGCTTGCCAACCGAAATAGTGTTGTAGATAGCCGCCGATAAGCGGTCCAAGAATCGGCCCCAATGACCAACTTGCTGCTGCTGTAGAAACTACTTTGGTAAACTCCACACCAACAAAACAGTCTGATATCATCGTGCGCGCTACCGCACCTAAACCAGCAATCCCAATACCTTGGAGAAAACGATAGAAAATTAACAGATAGATATTAGGTGACCAGGCCGCCAGAAAACTGATCAGAACATAAAAAGCAGCGCTACCAATTAATATCTTACGCCGCCCCCAGCTATCAGAAAGGGTGCACAGCACGATCTGACCAACAGCATAACCTAACATATACAGTGCTACGGTTAGTTGGACAGAGTGTGAAGTGCTATGAAAGTAACGTGTGATTGCCGGTAATGACGGCACATAGAGATCTACACCTGCCCCCATTAAAAACAGTGCAAAAACAAATAGTGGCCGTAATATCAACTTTTGCCGTAACGACAAGTTGCTGCTGCTAGTGCTCATCTTTCCGCCTATTTCATCGCCTTTTAAGGCATTCCATTGCTTTAGTCACTCTGCTCATCAGTAGTAGTTGCTCCCGTCAACATCACTTTGATATAAGCTTGTGATCTTAAACGACTCAACCACGTCTGCATCTGCTCGATTAACTGTTTACGATACAGCAGCTGTTTTACTTGTTCGCGTTCATTCTTATTAGCAGAAAAGGCCTTGCGTTTAGCCATCACTTGAATCAGATAGTAACTATTATTTGCTGCTAACACGCGACTAAATTGCCCGGGATTAAGCTGCAAAATGGCATTCGCAAGGTGAGGATATGCTGCCTTGGGATCAACCCAGCCTACATAACCCCCTTTCTTAGCATGGCCTCCCTGTGAATATTTTGCCGCCAACTGTTCAAAATTACGCCCTTTCATCAAATCACTCTGCAACCGGTTAGCTAATACCTCTGTGGCATGTGCCGACCGTTTCGCTGTTGGTTTCAATACAATCTGACGTAACTCAACTTGAATAAGCGCACTCCCCGGTGTTAGCCCGCGCACACCAGATAGTTTAATAATGTGAAAACCATTGGCAGTGCGAATAGGACCAAACACTTCACCTTGCTTCATGGTAACCACAGCCTTTTCAAAGGCATCGGGCAGTTCGCCCAACTGCAACCACCCAAGATCGCCGCCCTTCAACGCATTAGTGGCTTGTGAACTGGAAGCAGACAATTTATCAAAATCAGCTCCTTGATGTAGACGTTTTAGAATTACCTCTGCTTTATCCTTTGCTTGGGTAATCTGCTGCGCTGATGGTGTGGCGGGCAAAGCGATTAAAATATCCTGTACTCGATACGATTTCTTTACTCGAGGATCATGCGCTAACTGGTGTAGATAGTTGTCAATATCCTGATCGCTAATGTGAATCTGCGTCTGCATGGCACGCCGCACTAGTTTTTGGATAATGATGTTCTCTCTCACCTGCTTAATCAGACTCTGCTTGGTGAATCCATGTGCCGGTGCAGCAGCATAAAACTGATCAACCGTCATGTGTTGTTGTTCAGCCATCTTAGCAATTTGATCATGAATCTGGTCAGTGGTAACAGTAACATCATTCCGCGCAGCTAATTGTAACTGTAGTCTACGATCAATTAACTGCTGTAGAACCTGGCGCTGTAGTACGGCTTCACTCGGCAATGCTTGTTTACCGTCAGCTATGCTGTCTTTCACTGCTACAGTTGCCAAATTCAATTGCGACTGAGTAATAACATCATTATTAACAATGGCAACAATACGGTCTACCAATTGATCTTGACTGCTTTGCACTGGCTTAGCAACTGATTTGGCAACAGCCGCTGTTGTTGCTGTTGTTATAGGCGGTTTGACCGCAACTGCATGGCTATGGTCAGCAGAGTCATTCAGCATTACCGCAGCATTGCTTATACCACTCAACATAAGCAGCGTCATGGCCAGATAGATACGAATGGTTGTCATAATACTTTCTCCCGCCCAAAATCATCTTGATAGCCGTTAATATTGTTATTTAATAGCGTGTTAAGGCCACTTTCACCCAATTGTCCCAATCCTTTCAAAGAGAATTCAACATAGACGCCATTATCATATTTGGGGTCGTAACTCTCATTCAAACCAGTAAACGAACGATAGCCTACCACGCGAAAGGCCCAGCAGCAACTATTGTACTGGAGCCCATACAACCAGGTATTATAACGACTACGCTCATAATTATTAGATGTTACATCAAGGTTTTTGCTCCAGTTATGGTTCCATGCCCCCATTACTGACCACTTACGCCCTACTTGCCAAAAGCTTGAAACAAATACCTGCTTAAGATCACTGTTACTCCCTACAGGGCTATTTGTTGGTAATACACTGGTAACTGCCTCGTTGTGCACCTCATTATAACCAAAATTTAAAATGTGATGTCCATCGCGACGATACTGCAAATAACTCAAATTACTATCAAACTGATGGTCTATCGGGCTCCAAGCCATGTCTGAATTAAAATTCCACGCGCCGGCAAGGTTGTAACTCAGTTGCACAGCAATCGGCGACACTCGTCGCTTATCCTTATTACTAATTGGTGGACAATTGTCTCCATAACAGGGTTGCACTTCACGATTACGGAAATAGTAAATTTCGGCAATACCAAATTGTGCCCGCTGTTCACCTGTCTCGTTATTAATAAAACGGCTAGTGGCTCCTAGCGTCACCTGATTGGCATCGCCAACACGATCATCACCAGAAAAACGGTTATTCGAGAACGCTTCACTATAACTAAACAACCGCCGTGTTGTATCAAAAATAGGCAACTTATCCTGATCAACAAATGGTGCATAGAGATAGTAGACTTCTGGCTCAAAGGTCTGCCTCATGGTACCGTGAAAAAGTCGCATCGGGCGCGTAAAAATCAATTTACCATGGCTATTAAAAATAGGAATTGCTCTGCCAGTTGATTGCGGCGTACCATCTGCTGGATTACCAACATTATAATATATCGAGTGGAGCTCCAAATCGTTACGCCAGAAACCGTAAGGACGCAATATTGGCCAACTTAGCGTTGGCACCAATATCTCACGATTACCATAAACTGGTGTGACTTCGCTATCAGGATTCTTCTCAATATAAAAATTGGTAAATTGACCGCGCATTTTTGCTGTGGCCCCGCCCCACAAGGATAGTGGATGCAAAGCAAAACTGATTCTTGGCAAATTTTGGTATTGATTCTCAACTGCGGCACGATCAATCGGGTGAAGTGTTTGATAACGTTGCAATAACGCCTGCCAATTCCAATAGTGATCAGCATAATTAAGCGAGGCATTTTGGAGTAATTGATAACCACTCAAACCCAAATAGCCATTATAGAAATCATTGGTATAGTAATCATCACTAACATAATTAAAATTTAGCTGCGAATATAAATGTTGGGTAAAATGCGTAGTATGATTCCAAGCAATCGCTGTACGGGTTGTACTTGCATCCTCAAGCTGCGAAAGCTTATCACTGACGCCAGCACTACTACCATACCGCCTCTTCGCAGAACGCTGGAAACTGGCAAAGCCAAAATCATGCGGCACTACTGCTGCATAAAGCTCACCATAACTCTTTGCAGTCAAGTAACGAAACAGTGTACTAGCCATGAATCCATGTTTGGTCATCACCTGTGGGGTTAGGGTCATATCGTAATTAGGCGCCATATTCCAATAAAAAGGTGTCCCAACTACTGCTCCTTTACTGCCAGAGTAATGAAAAAATGGGGTTAAAAATCCACTTTGGCGCTGCTGCGAAATGGGGAAACTGTAATAAGGAAAATAGAATACTGGAATGCCTTTTAAATACAGCAGTGCATTGGTTGCTGAGCCCCAACCTTTGGTGTAATCAAGCTTAATGTGATTAGCACTCACTTTCCAAGTATTGCTAGTTGGTGGGCAAGCGGTATAACTGGCATGACTAAGTTTATAAAGATGTGGTGCGACCTGTTTAATCTCCTTCGCTCGACCGCGTGCATTGAGCCTATAAAGTCGATATTCAACTTTACCGGTTTGCGGATCAACTACCTTAACGCGGTTGGTATGAGGCGCCGCACGATAGAGCACATCTTTCAAGATAGCAACCTGTTTGACTAGATTAAAACTGCCCTGGCGCGCAATGGCTAGTAACTCTGGTGCAATAAAACGCAGGTTACCGACAGCATCCAGTGAGATGACCCGTTTCGCTTTATTACGCGTCACATGCACACGATCAGCTTGCATCTGATGATGTGCTTGGGTTACTTTCACATGACCAGTAAAAGTCATATCACCTTTTAATGTCCATTCCGACTGATCTGAAGAGATGTCGTAATTATTACGTTGTGATTTAGCGCGTGGATTAGGTGTATAGGCAATCGGCAGCTCACGATAATAGCCACCACAGACATTATAGGCGTTATCACTGACAATCCAGCCTAACTCCTTTGCCAACAGCAATTGCTGACTACTTGGCTTAGCATCAGCAGGGGCCATGGCTCCCAGTACTAATAGTAGACTAATACTTGCCGTAGCTCTTTTTAAGGTTCTAAAGTTAAATGTTATTTTTCCAGTCATGCTCGCTATATTACTCACGCTGCCAACATAATCTACTACACCAAATCCCCTTACCATGATGCAAGAATAAACGTTTACGCGCCAAGATGCACCTCCCTATCGTTTTTGCATTACTGAAAAAATCAGGTGACAACCCTAGCATCCGTGATAGACTGTACAAAATTTTCACATTAATTGCCATTGTTACCATTACCACAACACGTTATCATAAGTCTGTAATCAATGATTGCATATTGGACAGAAGTATTGGACAAAGCGACATGGGCGAGCGAAAGCAACAACTGACGGATTGGCTACGTCAGCAGACAAAGGCGCAACAGATTGGACTAATCCCGTTAAAGGGCGGTGCTAGCTTTCGGCGTTTTTTTCGTTTTAGCGTCAATGGTCAAAACTACGTTGCCATGGATGCACCACCCGATCGTGAAGATAGTAAACGTTATGTTGCTTTGACAGAGAAATTGTCTGCAATCGGTTTAGCGATCCCAAAAATTTTTGCTGCGGATACTGATAAGGGGTTTGTCTGGTTAGCAGATCTCGGCGACCAGCTCTATTTTAATCATCTTAATCGTGACAATGTCGATAAATTCTACCGTAATGCCTTTATTCCACTTTTAAAATTACAGCAAGCAACACTGGATCTACCCGCTTTTGAGCCACCTGTTATCTATAATCGCTTAGCTGGCTTTAATCACACCTTTATACAGCGCTATCTAGGCCTAACATTAAGACAGTACGAAAAACAAACCATCAATGATACCTTTACCTTAGTCAGTGAGAACGTTCTGCAACAGCCACAAGTGCCTATTCACTATGATTACCACTCACAAAATCTCCTGACTCTTGCTGATGGCACCACCGGCATTGTTGATTTTCAGGATGCTCAGCAAGGCCCAATTACCTATGACCTGGTATCACTCTTACGTGACTGCTATGTGCAATGGCCCGATGCACAAGTACGTTCCTGGGTTGCCGACTACTACCAACAACTGCAACAGCAGCAGCTAATCGCTGACACAGTTTCATTGCAGCAATTCAATCAATGGTTTGACTTCACCGGCATCAAGCGCCACCTTCGTGTCTGTTTTGTTTTTGCGCGTAAATGGTTGCGTGATGACGATCCCAGCTACCTACAGTATCTCCCACGGACACTTAATTATATTAATACTGCATGTCAGCCCTACCCATCATTAAGCGCCTTTCAGCAATTACTACAACAGCGCTTGATGCCAGCACTTGAGAGTAAACAGAAGGTGATGCAATGAAAGCGATGATCATGGCTGCCGGGTACGGCTCAAGAATGGGGGCACTGACCGATAATACTCCTAAACCACTACTCAAAGTTGATGAGTGGCGTTTGATCGAACATATTCTATTTCGCCTTGCCAATGCTGGTATCAATGATGTAGTTATTAATGTCTCCTATTTGGCTGATGTTTTTATGGCTATCCTTGGTAATGGCCAACGCTATGGCGTCACTATCCACTATTCTCATGAGCCAGAACCCCTCCATTGGGGCGGTGGTATTCTTAATGCATTGCCACTACTGGGTGATGACCCATTCCTTGCTATCAGTGGTGACCTATCAACTGACTACCCCTTTGAAGAGCTCTGCCAACCAAGCAATTCAGTTGCCCATTTAGTTTTAACTGATAAAGGGCGCGGCCACCCTGATTTTAATTTAACCGAGCAGGGGATTGTTGCCCCAACGCCACCACAGTATACCTACGGTGGAATCGGTCGATTTGATCCAGCGCTGTTTCAAGGTTATGCTCAAGGAAAGCATGGCTTTCTTGAAATACTGATGCCAACGATTAAATGTGGTAAAGTAACGGGCGAACTTTATTGTGGAAGATGGGTAAATGTCAATACACCACAATGCCTATCAACATTACAACAACCGTCGAGCGAGATTTTTACTGGAGAAGGAGCACAAGCATGCGATATTGGGCTAGAATCACAATCGTAACCGCCCTACTACTTAGCGCACAACAGGCTGCTGCTAGCGGCGTGCAGATGTGGTTACAGAGTGCCAATAGCGTTGGCGATGTTGGTGCCGGCGCTGCTGCCGATGTTGAGAATGCCGATGTGAGTTACTACAACCCTGCAGCAACACCGTGGATCCAACGTCAAAACATGGGCCTATCCGTCGTCTCTAACGTTAACAACGTTAAATACCGCGGCACCGTTACACCATCGCCAGCAATCAGTGGGTTTGCTGGTAATAGCGGCTCGCAAGGGGGTGAAGATACCCATATACCCAACCTGTTTTATGTTGCACCACTAAGCAAAAAGTGGAGTGTCGGGTTAGCAATCAACTCGCCTTACAATAATTCTGTCGATTATGGTAGCCACTCGCCTGTTCGCTATATCGTTTCACAGTGGTATCTACGCACAACCAATATCACTCCTTCAGTTGGGTTTCGTTTTATTCGTAGCCTAGCTGTTGGCGTTGGGATGGACTTCCAATACGCAAAAGTTAGATTTTATCAAGCTAGTCCTAGCAGCACGACAATCTCTGGCGATCTAATGAGTGAAACGAATCTTAATGACTGGGGTTACGGTTGGAATGCAGGATTGCTATGGCAGCCCTATACCCAAGGCCATCTCGGTCTTGCCTACCACTCGAGCATCAGCCACCGCTCTTCCGGTTCGAGTGATATTGCTGGCGGCCATTCACATGCTAGAGCCATCTATCGCTTGCCGCCAATGGCAACTCTCAGTGGTGACCTTGGTCTTGGCAAACACTTCAAAGTACTCGGAACAGTTAACTACACACGCTGGAGCGAAATGGGTGACTTTTGGATTACCAACATGCAATCAGCAACTGGCCCAACCAACAATCAACTGTTCTCCCATCTTAGCGATAGTTGGTTATTCTCTGTTGGCACCCACTACCTGCCAACAACTGATCTAACATTAAAAGCCGGTTTCGGTTTTGATCAAGGGGCTGTTTCTGATAGCTATCGCACGCTGGTACTCCCTGACGGCTCTCACTATATTGCTTCCATCGGCGCAAATTATAAGATCAATAAGAGTTTCAATCTCAACTTAGGTTATAGTCACTACTTTAACCACGATGTCTCAGTACAGCAATCACAAACGAATGCTGGCACCACTGTTGTCTCTAACGGTCGTGTCTCAACTGGCTCAGATATTTTTGCCATTCAAATTAATTGGTTGATGACATAGATAAATAGATAGGGAGAGTAACAAAAATGAGAGACTATATTATTGAAACCATTAACAGCGACAGCTGTCGTGCACTGCAAATCAGTGACACACATCTACTGACTGAACCGCAACAGACACTTTTTGATGTGAATACCTATGACAACCTGCAGGCAACTGTAGAGAGAATTTCTCATACTAATGCAGAGTATGATTTCATTCTGCTAACCGGCGATGTTTCACAAGACGAAACAGCAGAGTCTTATCAACATGTTGCAGCGTTACTCGCACCACTGCAAAAACCGATCTACTGGATTCCAGGCAACCATGATGATCCGGCAATCATGGCAGAAGTTTTTGATCCCGCACCACACTTTAAGCGTGTTGACTGCCTTGATTTAGCTAACTGGCGCCTAATTTTCCTCAATTCAAAAATAGCCGGCAGCAATAGCGGCCACTTATCTCCCCAGGAGATGGAAAAACTCTGTTTCTTGATTGAGAGCTGTCATGAAACACAGGCTATTGCTATTGTCATGCACCACCCGCCAGTTAGTGTTGCTAATCCACTCATTGATAAATATATGCTAACTAACCAACGGCAATTTTTTGATGCAATTTTACCGTTAACGACTGGGCGCCACATTGTACCGCCATTAATTATCTGCGGCCATGTGCACAGCGACCATAAAGTGATGCGGGAACAGATGGTGATAGAGATGGGACCAGCTACCGCATTCAGCTGGGAGGTTGGCGAAGAGTTGGTGATCGTCCATGAGATTGGCTATAAACAGTTTACGTTACAGCCCCAAGGCTATGAAGCCAAAGCCACAGTTTGGGATGCGCGTTAACATGGACACGCTATCTAACAACAGAGTTAAAAGGGCATGAATAAACACTACCGTAACGTGCTGTATGGCTTCACTATACTCGCTTTTTTTATTATTCTGGCCGCCTTCCACCAAATATCACCTAATTTGAAAGTAGAGATCGCCTTCGCGACGGTTCTATTTACTATCATTCTTTTCGTTTCAGGCATTATTATTGAATATCTAGCGGTTCTTATTTTTTTTACTATAATGACTATTTTCAAAATTGCACCACAGTCAATAATATTTTCTGGTTTCTCTTCCGAAGGCTTCTGGCTAATTTTCTCAGGTGTGGCAATTGGCGCTTCAATCAAACAGTCCGGACTAAGTGTGCGCATCTCAGCGCTACTCATGCAATTCTGTAAAGGAAGTTACACGCAGATAATAACCGGCATGGTGGCATTTGGTGTTATGATGGCATTCATTATGCCATCTGCAATGGGGCGCGTTATGTTAATGATCCCTGTTCTACTTGAATTTGCCGACAGAAGTGGCTTCACTGAAAACTCTAAAGGCCGGATGGGAATTATTTTAGCAGGGGTCTTTTCCACCTATATCACTGGCTTCACTATTTTACCATCTAACCTTCCCAACATTATTTTAATGGGCTCAATGGGCACACTATACCACTCCGTTCCAGTTTATAGTAAATATTTACTACTCCATTTCCCTGTTTTAGGTCTTCTCAAACTATTAATACTGATCGTTGTGATTAACAAACTGTTCCGTGAAGAGCGGAGCGGAGAACCTATATTGAACCAGGAAAAAACATCATCTAAAATCACCAACAAAGAGAAACGCCTAATTTATTACCTTGCCGCCTTACTCCTGATCTGGATGACAGACTTTATTCACCATATTTCTCCCGCTTGGTCAGCTCTTGCTATTGCCATACTCTGTTTACTCCCCATTATTGGACTACTCAATCATCATACTTTCATGAAACAGTATAATTTCGCACCATTACTTTATGTTGCAGGCATTATTAGCTTAAGTGCCGTAGTGAATTATACCGGCCTGGGAAATATTCTCGCTCATAAAATGCTATCAATAACCCCCTTTATTGCCGGTGATCAAGCGAGGAACTTTACTGTATTAACCGCCATATCCACAACAATGGGCATTATTACAACACTGCCAGGTGTCCCTGCAATTATGACACCACTTGCCAAAGAGATAGCAAGTAGCAGCCATTTATCTCTTTCTGCCGTGCTAATGACGCAAGTACTAGGCTTCTCAACATTTATTTTTCCCTATCAAGCACCTCCCATTCTTGTTGCAGCGCGACTTGGAAATATTAAGCTAAAAAAAGTGGCCCAGTTATGCTTGATTATGACGTTATTAACAATAGTTTTTCTCTTTCCTCTAGACTTCTTATGGTGGAAACTAGTTGGATGGCTATAATTTCTTTCTCACGCAATATCTCTTTCTTTCTTTTGCCCAAATATCCTGTTAATAAAGCAAAGTGGAATCTATCTAAGCTATTAATTTAACTAAATATTAAAGGCGGAATATTAAGATAGGCTTGTAGCACAAAGAAATCACATATGCATCTGCACAAAAAATAGATCATTATGTCAAGTACCCTCGAATTATGTTAATATTTTGAGTATTATAAAATCAGATATTTTTAAAGGAGCTAAAAACTATGTTCGCTGACAAACAACTACGGAAACAAGCCTTAGAAAAATATAGCAAATGTAAATGGGGCAGCAGCATCACTGGCACTGCTCTTCTGACTCTTTCAGCGAGTTTTTTTCTACTGCTCCCCACCCCTGTCTGGGCAAGTAACTACTTTTTCTGTACAAAAGATAGCAGTTATGTCTATCTTGGAGACTCTCTCCAAAAGGTCACACAGTCGTGTGGCGAACCCTCTGATCGCTCAACTAGCAAACGTCATTCAACCAGTCAAATTGAGCGCTGGATATACTCGAAAACGATTCACCCCAAAAAATCAAATGAGCAAATAAAATCATCCGAACACGCTATTAATATTACTTTCATGGTCGACTTTAAAAAAGCAACTGTTAAAGATATTGTGGTTGGGCACCATAAGCTACTTAGCTCCGATCTATGCCAGAAGTTGTCACCTATCCACGTTGGTGACTCGCAGTACCAAGTTCGATCAATATGCGGTGAGCCACTTCATAAACAAATACTTCATATAAAGAATCCTGGCCCCAAGGAGACAATCACTACTTTTCGCTATGACTCCATAAGTGGTCCTACTACAATGAAGTTTCATAATGATAAATTGGTTAAAATTGACTCGTGACCGGTAACAACCTGTTAAAGAGGATATAGGTGGTTGCTCAGGCAATTTTATATTGCAATTGCCTTTTCAATAGAGTGAAACGTAACGGACATTAATTGTGCAATCAATTCAATACCGAATTTTTTTACTTGAAGCAGTTAAAATTACGCTCTTCTGCCTCTTTATCGTTGGCTGCTTTAAATTTATCGGCGCGGATAATTCTACACTATTAATTACCTTTAATATGGCGGTGATGTCTTGTGCAGCGGTATTCTCAACGGAAAAAAAACGGCTTTCCCAACTACTCTACGGCAGCCTGGTGATAGTGCTCTCCATCCTTTTAGGCGGAGTTTGCGGCTTCTATACCCCTTGTCTCGCACAATTCGCTATTATCCTCTATGCAACACTGGCTTTTCTACTGACCAAAAGCCGTTTTAGCACTAACCTGTTTGCCACCGGGGCAGTCATGTTTCTGATTTTTACGTCACTACCATTCGATTGGCAACTGGCATGGCATTATACGCTGTTTGCACTGCCTTTAATCGTAATATTGCTAGGGTTTTATTGGATTTTCGACCGAAAAATTTATAAAAACAGTGTCCAGCCTCTCATACTACCTTCACAAAATAGCGTAATAACTGCGGTTATCGCTGCGCTAGCATTAATAGGCGCGGCTATTTGCAGCGACTTTTTGAAAAACTATACCGCGCTATCACATCTGTATTGGATAGGCTTGACGGCTTTAGTAGTGATTCAAGGATCACAAAGCAGAATGATTAAAACCTCGCTTATTAGAATTATTGTTAATGCTTGTGGCGCGCTTTTTATTGTCTTGCTAATGACTTATGTCATCCCGGATAGTTTCTTAATAAACTTTAGTCTACTTAGTGTTTTCCTCTTTTTAATTTTTGCCTTAGGATTCTCATATATTGCTAGAACACTTTTTATTGAGCTGTTTGTCCTAGCTTTTACCCACCTGTTGGGAAATTACCACAATAGCGTAGCATTTGATCGTGTGATTCTAACACTCATCGGTGGCGCGCTAGTTATTTTAGCAACACTTCTCACTTATGGATTAAAAAGATGGTTAAGATTTAGTACAGATTAAATTTTAGCCGTATCAATGTTATACTAATATCTACAGCAAGCCACCATTAGGAACTATCATGATGAACAGTAATGAAATCCATTTGAGAGTAGTCAATTCAGCCGCACCATGCCAATTGTCCTCGATTGGCTCCGTTGAAGACGTTATTGCTGCCAGAGTGCCAAAAGCATTGGAAAACCGTCAATTCGACGCTAAAGAGTGTCAATGTGGCTTTGAATTGGGCTCTCCACTAGGCATCGACTCTTTGGGTGAAGCAGTTATTGTCAATGGCCGTTGTTATGCCACCAATACAAAACTGCATAGCCGCGACTATTATCAAACTATTTCTGGCCGTTACTACTACACAACTGGTATGCTGTTAATTCCAAAAAAGGCGATGCCAAGTCATCGTGCTTACTATAATGGTGAAGCAATGCCGATTCAGAAGCTTTACCAAACGATTTATAGTACCCTACAACAACCCTTTGCCATCAGTGGTTTTGTTCATGCAGAAAACCTTAATGCCACCGCTATTGCATTACCGCCGATTGATGGTCGACCAATATTCGATAATAAAATGGATTTCTATTCGATGCCAAATCAGCAATTATCGGATACACCCCTCTTTATTGTTTCAGTCTCGGCTGATTTCTCGCACATAGCGAATGAGACATTAAGTCAACAGTTATCGGCAGTATTGTATCACAGCCCGCTTGATGTCCAGTCTAGTTTAGTAACACATACTCATGGTGTAACATTAAAAGGTGATGTGTCTTCCACCAAGCAGATCTCTCCAGAATTGGTTGAGAAAACGCTACACATCTATACAGAAGAGACACGTTTCAATCGTTGTGACCTCGCTATTTATACCATTGATGCAATTAATGCTATGACTTAACGCCAACAGATTGCTGAACGTTAATTACCGGCAAACGGATTGGTTGCAACAAATAATCCAGGATTATCTGAATAGTCAATTGGAATATTAATTAATACCGGCCCTTCCATCTGCATTGCTGTTTGCAATGTCTCTGTGAGCTGCTGCGAAGAGGTGAGTTCAAATCCGTGAGCACCAAATGCTTTAGCAAAATCAACCAAATTAACCGGGCCTAATTCAACACCCACTTCTCGATCATATTTCATGACTTCCTGCTCTTTAACCATA
>JANQHY010000206.1 GCA_028282395.1 Gammaproteobacteria bacterium | reverse complement strand
CACTGGTGTCTATTAATGGCGTAAAAACGACTTTTTAGACAGTGTAAAATGGTTATTTTTGGCTGTCTACTATGTTATAAATTAGTAGACACTTGGGAAAGGCCCATGATGGTAATTTAATATCTACATCACTGCTGCGTGATGCTCTGGCAATGAAGGTTAATGAATGAATAGTGATAAACTATATGATGTTGCTGTTGGAGCATTGGCCAGGCGTGATTACAGCAAACAGCAATTAGAGTTGTTTTTAAAATCCCACAGTAGCGATTCAAACCAGATAAGCACCATTATCAAGAGATTAGAAGATCATAATTATCTTAACGATAACCGACTGATTGAAAATGAACTCAATAAATACCTAGTCAAGCAATATGGCCAGGCACGTATTAGGCAAGAGTTAAAACGTAAAGGCTTTGATGATACTGATATCAACTGTACTTTAGAAAGTCTAGATATTGATTGGCGCGCTATAGCTCGTGAGCTTAAAGAGAAAAAGTTTGGCAACTCAAAAGCAGTTGATGCTAAATCCAAGGCCAAACAAATCCGCTATCTGCAATACAAAGGCCATGCAATATCAGATATCATGTCAGTTTTGGAGTAGCCAATGTATCAAGTATTTGTTTATGTGCCAGAGGCTTATACAGTGCAAATAAAGGGTGTGGTATTTTCTGCCGGTGCTGGCCAGTTCAACCAGTATGAGCACTGCTGCTGGCAAACTAGAGGTACAGGGCAATACAAACCATTAGATGGCGCCAATCCTGCAGAAGGAAAAGTGGGTAAAGTGCATCATGTTGATGAATATCGACTTGAATTTATTTGCCCAAATAAAACCGTACTCAAAAATGTTATCGCTGCTATGAAAGAGGCTCACCCTTATGAAGAAGTGGCTTATGGCGTGATTAAGCTAGAAAAGTTCTAGCGTGTCTGAACCCATGATAAATACCCGGTAACCGTGTATGATGCCTCAATGGTTTTAAATACCCACAATGCCAGGAAGCGTGATGTTTTTTAAAAATGCTATTTTTTATAAGAGGATGTCCAAAAAACCGGGATCACTCCAACCTACATGTTGCACAATAAATGGATAAAAATAACAAGGGACAAGCATTATGAATTTCAGCGAACTTAAAGATACTGTCAATAAAGCCATGGGTGATAAAAAATATGCCTTCAAAGCAATGATTGAACATGGATTTTCTGATCCCGACCCAAAGCTAGCTACCCAATATAGTGAAGCCAATAAGGAGCTATGTGCGCGCTACAAAAAATACCGAAAAATATGCACTGATTTAGTTAACGATAAAATTCCACAATATATCGATAAAAAGCGCCTTACGGGAGCAGGTAAGCTTTTAGGTATGGCCAGGGGTAATCAGCTCTATTTTGAAGAAGAAGCTGACGTTGGTATTTTGTTCGATTTCGTCAACTTTCATTATTACCTTGGCATGGATAATGCGGCGAATCTTTTCTTTAAGGCAAATAAAGATAAACTAATTGATGATGAAAAGTTTGTTGCCGCTTGCCTTACCAAAGCGCAATTATCCTTGCTCGTTATTCTAAAGCCAGCAGGTCAAAATGGTGTGTTGGTATTGGATCTTTTTAGTAACCAAAAGATGCTGCTCATTGATATTAACCTATCAAAATCAGCAATACCTGGCTTGGCGCTACTAACCACTGTTATTAATGATGGTGACTTTGTCGTAACTTCTGGGGCTAGCATGATGGCTAGTAATATGCTGGATAAGATAGCTGTTCGGTTTAAACACTATCTTCAAAAGGGCAAAGGACGTTGGAGCGCGGTTGCTGACTTCCCGCCTGCTATTAGAACTGAATTTGCAGGGAAGGTTGTGAAACAATTACTGCGTGATGGAAACTCTAGACTTAAACACGTTGAATTATCTTAAGAGGCTACCCGAAAATGGCCATCACTATTGAATAAACACCCAAAGGTACAGATTATAGAAAACCACTGTGATAATGGTAACACTTAGCACGCTAAAAGTTCAAACATTTATATTTGCTGTTTTCATACCTGGCCAAAAATCCTCATTGAGTGACTGCTTGCAAAGCCTTTAAATTCGCTGTTAAAACTGCTTGATTTCAATATGGCCATAAACTACTGTTTTAGGCCACTTAAATAGTAATCCAAAGTTTCTATGGCAGCAATCCGGAAACAAAATAATAGGTCGACTCTATAATAAGTTTTAAGAATTTGGTATATAACCCAATTATACTGGTACTTAGCATCATAGCAAAACGGTCATTTTCGAACACAATACTAAGGTATACATTAGTATTATTGAGTGTATCAATGACTCCATTAAGAATTCTGAGCATTGCCAAACAGTTTTGCCAATCCATAGGATCCTAGTATAGCAAGCAGGGCGCCTATCGCTGCCGTGCCAAACCGCAGAAGACCATTTTCCCATGCCGGCATTTGTGGCATGTAAAGGCCAAAAGCACAGATTATCCCTGATGTAGCAGCAGTAATCCTGATGGTTGATGGTTTATTAACAAATCGAATAATTAGGATGCTTAAGAATATTGAGCCGATCATTTCAACAATACCATAACCAAAAACAGTACAGATAATGACACTAACCACTGCACCCAAAAAAGAACCTAATACCCTTTCGCCACCGGCGGTGATGGTATCATCATGAATGGCCTGGAAAACAACAACGGTAGAGATCATGGCCCAAATGCCACCTAAAAAGATATTGGGTTGATTAGTCACTTTATCAATAACCTCACCAATAAAAAACGCTATCCAAGAAAAAACCGCAACACTAGCAGCAAAAAATACAGGATGTAGCCATCTGGGCAGCAAAGGTTAACTTTTAACCTCTCTCTTAAGATTGATCACAATTTGATGGCCTAGGCCAGTGAAACGACACACTTTGTCTTCAGGCTCACCATCGCGCAACATATTTTTGGCGACAGTATAGATGCCTTCCTGCATGCCTTTCTGCATGCCTTTCTGCATGCCTTTTTGTTCCCATTGCTGAGCTACTGTCATCACATCACCTTCTAATACCGGTTGCATGCTAGTTATTTTATCACAAAACTGCTGATCTTCCATATCAGAAAAGTTAGCCAAATATTTGAGGATAGTTTGAATAACGAAACTGTCGTATTGGGTAATGCTGGCGGTTACTTTGGCGAGGATTGCATCGTTATCAATATCACGCTGGGCAATGTGTTTGAATACCAGGTCAAGCCCTGCAATGCCTCGGTGTCGCAGGAGCTCATCATCGGAGAGTTTAGCTAGATCGACAAATTGGGTGCTGAAAGCATATTGCTTGGCAAGTTCTTTATTTTCAAAGTAATCATTAATATCAAGACTGTAACTAAATGGTTTTTTGTTAGCATAGTAGATGATGCTGACCACAATAGGCAATTTCTTAATGCGCTTGTTGCGTTTAATGAAATCAAGCAAGTAGGCCGTTTGATAATGACGGGTACGGATAAGAATGGTCATGTCATCAGTGGTCTGACACTCAATATGCACAAAACAGGCACCAAGCTCACCGTTAATGAATTGAAATAGAAAACACAGGTCAGATTGCTCATGCTGTTTTTGATTATCTTTGTGTTGCTGGCGAGTATGCTCAACACTAGCAGAGTCTAGTTTCACGCTATCCCAGTTAATTTGACGCACTAACGCTTTTGGCATGTATTGCTTCAGGAAGGAAATGGCAATATCACGGTTGCCAATTAAATCCTTAAAGACGCAGTCATGAATATTTGGCATGGCTGTAAGTGCAATTTAGTCTACACCTACTATCGCATGTAGGGCAGGGTGGTGCAATTGCGTGAGCAAGTTCCTGGCGGATTAGAATGGAATCACCTGGCGAAAAGCAACGGATTTTGCAATAGCGGTAAGCACATGCATTCAGGGCAGATCACACTATACAATGAAGCATCTATTGGTGCGTGCGAAGTAATTGACAGGTTTATATAAAATAGTTATTGTTTAAATCAAGGGGCCGATAAAGCATCGGCATCCGAAGCGGTGACAGGAAGTGTTGTAGCACTCCCCGCCACCTAACCATAACAACTAGTTAGGATAGCTGAAATGGCTAAGATGAGATTATTTGATTTACAAAGATCAGTCAATCTGAAACGCTATACTCTTAGCGGTATTATTACGTTTATTACAATAATCCATTCAAGGAAAGATTCCCCGTCCCCCAATGG
>JANQHY010000178.1 GCA_028282395.1 Gammaproteobacteria bacterium | reverse complement strand
AAAAGTTGCGCCCTCTCCTGGCACACTCTCTTCAAGCTGTAAACTGCCACCCAACTCTTTTGCCAAATTGGCCGATGCGTGCAAACCAACACCATGGCCATCAGGTTTAGTTGTAAAATTAAACGCAAATATCTTGACTTGATGCTCAGGTAAAATCCCCGGGCCATTATCAGAAACCGTAATTTTCACCATCTCATCAACTTCGTCTTGATCGATGACAATATTCATAACATTTATCTGTTGTAAAGCGTTAGATTTCATTGCCTGTTGTGAATTACGAAAAAGATTCACTAGTATCTCTATTACCTTTGTTCTATCTGTTGTCACCGTCGGTGAGATTTTGTAGTCTTTCTCAAGTGCAATACTTTTCTTATTTTCATCACAACCACTCATTTTTAATGCGGCATCAATTAAATCTACTAGCAATACCTGTTCGAAAACTTTTGCTGGCTTAGTTAATGACTGCTGCATTGCTACCACCTCTTTAATATGCTGCAGATGGCTATCAACATTGACAATTTCATTCTTTATTGCTTTATTTTGCTCCGTTAATCTCGTAGCAATTAACATTAAATATTCGGGGATTAATTTACCCTTCTCATCATTGGTCAAATACTCACTAAGTGTATCACGATGTTCGCTTATTAAGTCTATTAACCCCTGGAGTTTTTCAAGTACGGTATTATCAAATTTCTCTTGTACCAAGGATATAGAAACACTCGCGCTATTTAAAACATTACCAATATTATGTAAAACAGATGTAGCAATATCGGCCATACCCGCCTTCCTAGCAGCATCAACCAATTGTTGGTTAAGTTTAAAGATCTTCTCTTCTGCCTGTTTGTAATAAGTAATATCGATAATAATGCCACTAAGCTTTGTTCTCTCTCCCTGCTCCTCTACTAACGGATGGGCAATCATCCGATACCAGCGCTGCTCCTGCTCAAGACTCGTGGAGCGCAGCTCCATCTCATACTTTTCACCATGAGAGAATGCCCGATCGATAGCACTTTTCAATTTATCCTGATCCTCAACATCAATCTGTTGCAAAAATGTCGGCAAATCACGAATCAATTTCTTCGAATCAGATTGCGGATTAAATAGATTATGCAATTCACGAGATAGCGTCATAGTTCCATGTTTTTTATCGTAATCCCAATAACCCAATTTTGCTATACGCTGGGCGTTAGTAAGCTTCTCATTTAACTCTGTCAGCTCACGCGATGAAATCTCCATTGAGCGCTCATTGAGATATCTTTCCTGATCGGCCTCAACATAGGCTTTATCAATCAACGCAATAAAATCTTGCCACGCTTGCTGCGAGTCAGGTACAGCATCTCCGCTTAATTTCAGACGCTGCAATTGGTTTTTTAATAAGTCATGCATAAGAGAGCCCTATCTTTCATAATATGTGGTCAATGTCATTGTCTGATTATGCAAATCACAATTACCTTTGGTGAACGGTGATAGCTCACCATATGAATAGAAACCAAGTTGACTGGTGCCTTTAGGCAAGCTTGCCAATGTTGCTTTCACCTCCTCTTCCGTACGCTCACCCAACAGTAACCGCCGCCCCACGCAACTAATTGCTAACGTTTACGTTGGCGTGGACTCATCAAACGCTTTATCATCGAGCATTTTTGTTGCAATACTCCCCGCTTCTCCAGCGCTGGTAATTAACCGATCAAAATTAGCACGCATTAACTGCGCCAATTGGTTACACGGCATATCACCTGCAAACGTCAACGATTGTGCCTCCTCATCCACCGCTAGAATGGTGCGCACTAACCGGCGCTCATCATCACTATTTTTTCGGATTGCAACAGGGAAAAGCAGACCGGTTGCTGGTAGCCCTTCAGCCCTCTCGCCAAGATACTCTTTATAGAGTGTTAAAGCGGGTCGATTATCCAGTTCATAGAGAACATTATTCTCCGAGCGAGTAATTAACCGCTCTGGACCAAAACTATCCCATCCTCCTTGGGAAGCGTGCGCCACTTGTAAAGCATCTCCATAAAATCCAACTGCAACAATATAGTTTGAGACAATTTCACCACGACAGATTACCCAGGTTCTATTAAAATCGCTGCCATCACCCGCTAAGCCGCCGGTAATTGTGACATTTTCATCAACAATATTATTCAATCCTTTTACCAGATCAGTGCCATTAACACATAAGCCATCCGATAGTACAAAAATTGCTGTCAACTTTTCTTTATTGAGTTGGCTAGCAATACTCTCTCCAGCAGTCAATGATTTTTGACTGTCATGAATACTCGCAGAAGAGATCTCGATAGTCGTCTTGTCAAATTTTACAATCGATACAGCAATACTGTCATCACGAATTGTCTGACCAAATATCTCCCCTGCTGTCGAGCAGCCGATGATTTTAGCACGAGGAAAATTCTCAGCTAATGTTTTGATTGGCTCTGGTTCATTAATAAAGTCAGGTGCAGCAAAAACCAGAATTAAGGTGTTATCAGAGTCCATTTCGGGTGTGAAGCGATCGGACCACCCCTCTCCCTTCCTATATTGTAACGTTTTAATTTCCATTCGCCTCTCCTCAGCTTAAGCACCTCCCGCGATTCCATAGTGCTCAGAGTTTCTCCCTATTATCTAGTATAACAAAGAAAGCCGTATTATTGGCAAACTAGTATTAATCTATTATAATTGAGAAGTTAATTATTAGGATAAAAATTGAAATAACGTTGATACGTTTTTCTGCCAACAATAAGCTATGCAAAAGGAGAAGTCATGTTAGAACCCGAATTACCTGCTAATGAAGACCAGCGCCTGCAAACACTACGTAACTTGCAAATTCTCGATACCCCAGTTGAAGAGTCATTTGAACGTATCACTCGACTGGCTAAACGCATGTTCAATGTGCCAATTGTCACCATTAGCCTAGTTGATCAAGGGCGTCAGTGGTTTAAATCTACACAAGGTGTTGATGTGTGCGAAACCGACCGTAAAATCTCATTTTGTGGTCACGCTATCTTACAGAATGACATTTTTTTAATAAAAAACGCACTCGAAGATGAGCGTTTTGCTGACAACCCTTTAGTCGTTAATCCTCCTTTTATCCGATTCTATGCCGGCTGCCCAATCCGCGCTGCAAACGGCATTACACTCGGCATGTTCTGTGTGATTGACACTGTTCCCCATGAGGATTTCTCCGATTCAGAAAAAGAGGACCTAAAAGATCTGGCCAGTCTGGTTGAAACAGAGATCAATAAGCATACCTACTCCAATGCCCAACAACGCCTTGTTAATGAACTGGATCAGGCACAACGCTCCTCAATGATCGATCCCTTGACACGCTTATGGAATCGCAATGGTATCGAATCTATTTTAGATTACCATTTAAGTCAGTCTGCCAGCCAGAAGCAACCATTCGGTATTGCGATGGTTGATATTGATTATTTTAAAACAGTTAATGATAATTATGGCCACAATGTTGGCGATAGAGTCTTACGCCAAATTGGTCTTGAACTGCTAAAGTATTGCCGCGATGAAGATGCTATTGGTCGCTGGGGCGGTGAAGAGTTTGTCATGCTGATTAATAATACCGAAGAGGTTGAACTATTTAACATCGCTGAAAGAATACGCCAAACCATTGCTGCTTGCCGTATTGAAACTGATGACAAAGCCAACCCCTCCTCTATCCAGGTAACAGCAACGGTGGGGCTGGCGTACTTCTCTCCCACCGAACAAATGGCTGCCAGTAAAGAGTCATTAATTAAAACAGCCGATGACGCCCTCTACCGTGGCAAAGAGAATGGTCGTAATCAGGTTGCCAAATAAAGAGTGACTTCTTCTTTCATTCGAGTGTTCCTGAAAGGTAACAGCTCAGGCCTGTCCTCGCGAGGTGCGTAGCACCGAAGCGATCCAGCAACCGTGATGATAGTGACATCATTTCTGTTCACCTAAAGATTTCACTGGATAAGAGGGGAACTATTAAAAATGTAATATTCTATTTAAACTTCCTCCATGTTACTGAATCCAAGTATTTAAGTTGCAACGTCATTACTAAGTGTGGGAAAATATCAACCTGCAAACCAATATTATAGTGACAATAGAAGGATGCACTAAATGAGGAAACATGGAATTATCATTACCATTTTGCTAACGACTCTATTGAGCGGCTGTAACGTCACGCCACCAAAACAGGCTGCTACCACTTCTGAGGTTGCCCACCTTGTTGATCATAGCATTCTAAATAATGAGCGCCAGATAGCCTACAAACAACCGCCACTCTCTAATGGGGTAGTAAATGCCTTAGCACCGGATATTTCTGTGGCGGTACCAAAGCATGAAAATAGAAGCCACTATTTTGATATCGCTGCCAACAATGCCCCTGCTGCAGCATTTTTTACCAGCCTGGCGAAAGATGCCCACTACAATATTATTATTAGCCCCGAAGTAAAAGGTAATATCACCCTTGACCTTAAGCACGTCACGATGCAACAGGTCATGGATGCAATTGAGAATATTTACGGCTACCAGTATGAACAGACCTCTTACGGCTATAATGTCTATCCGGCACGTCTGGAGACACAGACTTTTCACGTCAGCTACCTGAATATCAATCGTACTGGCACTTCGGAAACCTCAATTAGCTCCGGCCAAATTACTAGCAACACTAACTCATCGAGCTCTGGAAATTCTCAAAGCACTTCCACCTCGAATGAGACCGTGAAAGCAAGTACTGTTAAAACAGAGACCGTCAATAACTTCTGGGGGGAATTAACCAATACCTTGAACGCAATTGTTGGCATCAATAACCAGAATAACAATACAACTCAAACAAATACTCCCCCGACTACAGC
>JANQHY010000114.1 GCA_028282395.1 Gammaproteobacteria bacterium | reverse complement strand
GAGGCGATTTTGGACAGGAGTCCAAAATCAATACCTCGAGTAGTCACTCACTTGTGCACTGATCAATATCATCGTAAAAACTAACATAATCGACTACCTACCGTTTTAGCTTCTGAGTCGTATCGATTTTTACTGTGACACTTGCACCTTCTCGTAATGGTAAATTCTCTGGATTATCAATGCTAACCAAAACTGGAAATCTTTGCGTCACCTTAACCCAGTTGCCAGCATTATTCTGACTAGGCAATATTGAGAAAGAGGTTGTACTGGATGGCCCGATACTGAGCACTCGGCCTTTAAAGCGTTTATTTGCATACATATCTAAATAAACAGTGGCCGGATTACCCACCTTAATTAGATCTAATTGCGTTTCTTTGTAATAAGCACGTACCCAAGCATGTAATTTAACAATTTGAAATAAAATTTTATTTGCCACTGCTACATCACCAACTTGGATGGTAAGGTTGCTAATATATCCATTTGCTGCAGCTTTTACTTGTGTATGTCGCAAGTAATAATGGCTTTTGGCAATATCTTGGCGTAGAGATTCAATATACGCCTGCTGACTTGCAATTGCTTGCTGGTCTATCTTTAATTGAGTAGCCGCCGATTTTTCAACAGTCCGTGCCAGACGATATTGATTCAATTTATTATCTAAGCTTTCTGTTGAAACAAACTGCTTTTGTCTCAGCTCTTGGTAACGCTCAAGTTCTTTGTGTGCGAAACGTTGATTATGATATTTTTGTTGATAGTTCACTTGGTCTTGCAGCAAATACATTTGCTTGATATGCAAATCAGATAATGCTTTTTTCAATAAATTTATGGCTTTTTTTAATTCAATAGAAAACGGTTTGGGATCAATTACAAATAGCAACTGCCCCTGGTGAACGAATTGTTGATTATGCACCAATAGCTTGGTTAACTTGCCAGAAATCACTGGTGCAACATAAATCGATTCTCTTTTGATAAAAGCATCTTCTGTACGAGGATAGATACGGCTGTAATGCCAATAGTAAAGAAAACTAACAATAATTATTACCACAGCGATCAGTCCAAGCAACCACATAAGTACGGTTCTTTTTTGTTTAGTTGTTATTGTTTTCATGCCGATCTCTTTTTTATTTAATTGAGTATTTGCTAAATTAGTATTTTAACAATAATATAGTCATTACTCAATTATTTTTTCCTAACCCTATGGTAAGAACAACTCGCCCCTCAGGAGACGCAACACGAAAGCGTATTCTATCCGCAGCAAAGAAATGCTTTCTTGCTTATGGTTTTGCTGGAACAGCAATGCAGAAAATCGCCGATACCGCACAAGTTAATCAAAATTTGTTATTTCACCACTTTGGTAATAAAGCTAATTTATGGCAAAAGGTAAAAGAAGACGTTGCTTCTATCCATAAGCAAAATTTTCAACCAAACATGAACAGTGCGCGTGAATTTATCACTGATGTCATCAATTATCGTTTTAATTTATATTGTCACTCTGCTGACCTGGTACAATTAATGCGTTGGCAATACTGTGAACACATTAGCTCACTTGATTGGTCAGATGTAGGATTTGCTATACCATTTGCCTGGCAAAAGCCCATTGTTTATTTCCAACAACAAGGCCAATTAAATAGTAACATCTCGGTTCAGGAAATTACTTTATTGATGGCATCTACTGTATATCCATTACTACAAAATAGTATAAAGCTTACGAAAACAGAGCTTGATCACTATCGTCAATTAGCAATTGATAGTTGTTTGGCGGTGTTGTTATCACCATGCGTCAATATTCAAGTGAAATAACTCTTCTCAGATACCCGCTCAGATTAGTGCGCCAGAAATATTGAAAAACAAAATACCCAGTTGTATGCTGTTACTTTTCCTGTACTTCACAGCTAAGAATAAGAAAATGCTTCTATTCAGGAAAGATGAAAATGCGCTACAAAAACAATTTAATACTTGGTCGCTTGAAATAAATAAGGAAACAAAATGATAAATTTAGAGCCAACGCTAATAGGAATATCTATATATATACTTTTTTGGGAAAAATTGCCTGACTGGGGAAACTGGTTTAACAAAATAATAAATAGACTTCCCAAACCACTTAGTTACTTATATGAAAGCTGGCACTGCCCTTATTGTTTCGGATTTTGGGCCGCATTAGCAATTCATGCAGTGACCGGAATACAGACAATTTCAGAATTAACTAATATGCCCTCATATATGGGCAGTGTGGGGATATTACTTGCTTGGTTTCTAGATGGACTGGCAACTGCCACATTAATTATGCTTTCCCAACTGATCCTTAACGCGATAGCTGTTCCAGCCATAAATGGTTATAATATGACTATGGAGTTTCGCAAGTCAAAAAAGTGATAATCATTTAAATTTAGGCAACACATGTCTTTATGTGCAATGTTACAACTATCATTGGCTGATCCTCATTTATGGCGATGAGCCAAAAGTGTTACTTATGTCTTCGAAACGGACCTAATTGTTACACCATCCACTTTGAGCTACCATATAAATAACCAATAGGAATTGGCCATTCTCTATGAAGCCGGTTATTAAAAGTCGCCCAGGCGGAAGGCTTTCTAAGCAAATTAGCGCCTATTTTAAATCTTATGTTAGAGCGGGCAGTCAAGAAGATCACTACGTTTGCATTTTTCGCGCATTGAAACACATGCTTGAAATTGGCACCGTTTTATACCCAGGATGCCATCGGCATATTACGCCGTCATTCTTTTTCCCAAGCGTTTATTATGTAGACTGCGACGATAAAGTTGCCGGGCTCTATTCTGACGAAAAGGCGTTAATGTTGGTTGATCAATATAAAGAATATGCAACTGCGCCAAACATCAATTTTAGTTGTAAACGTTATACAGATAAGCTCGGTAGACCGAATAGTTTTGATTTGTTGATATCACTAAGTGCAGGTATTGTATCAGAGCCTTGTGGCAAATATATAAAGCCGGATGGTTACCTCTTTGTAAATGACTCTCACAGTGATGCAAAAGTTGCCTACTTAGACCATCGTTTTGAACTCATCGGCGTGTACGATGAAATCACAAAAGCATTTGTTGACGACAGCCATGTGCTTTCGGAACATTTCCACACTATAGGTGGAGAAAAAATCACACGAGAAATGGTTAATGAAAGTATCGAAAAACCAAGATCCAGACGATCCTTTAAGCTAAAAGCTGAAAGTATGTTTTATTTATTTCAAAGAAAATCTCCCGATTCTCCCGGTTTTTCTATGGATCATATGAATATTATATGATTAGCAAACACAAAATAACGTCTATCGCCTACCGCTCACCTTTATCATAAGGACATAATCCTAAGATCCCCTCTAAAGAAACATCTTTGAACCCACCCTTTTTAGGGTAAAGGGTAATATAGATAGACCCACCCTGTTCATAAATAGGATTATCAGAAATTGGCACTTCTATTTGATGGTATGTCCCAGACGATATTGATTTAGCATCGTACCGCGCTCTAGTTGGCCAGTATCCATATCCGACATAAACCTCGAGATCGCCTCGCCCTCCAGAAGTATCAATTTGAATATTTCTAAACCCATAAGGCACCCACATACTATAGTGCCGACGGCTTTGAGTTGAGGAAATCCCTTTTTTAGCTACAGCATTAGTCATTTGCATATAACCTGGGTTACATGCGATACTTGTACATTGATTAGGCTCCAGTATCGCCTCTAAGTTAACATCTTCAAAGCTTCCTTGCGGGTACAAGCTAACATAAAGGTAATCACCTGTTTTAAACTGTTTAATGCTAGAAATATAAACTCTTAACTCATGATTGGTTCCCAATTGTCTTGTTCTGGCGTCATATATCCTGCGTGATGGCCAAGTTCCATATCTAGCATAAATATCGACGTTACCTTTTCCACCAAAGGTTTTAAGGAGTACATCTTTCGAGCCTACAGGCACCCAAATAGCATAATGTTTAGGGTTTTGCATCGAGAAAACCCCTGTTTTAGGTACTCGATTAAATAGATTGCTATGATCTACTTTACAGGTATCATGCTCCAGGTTTTTATTCTCCAATACTGCTTCCAAGCTAATATCTTTGAACCCTGACTGCCCAGGAACCAATGCAAGATATAAATTGCTACCACCTTGGGCAACAGGCATGTGTATTAGTAAATCATGCGTGGTTCCAGGTTGTATTATCCTGGCATCGTATAGTTTTTTTGTTGGCCAACTGTTATATTTTGCATAGATATCAACGTTACCTTCTCCGCTAAAAGTCTTAACAATTACATCATTTAACCATTCAGGTACATTAACATGAAAATATCGAATTCTGTTATTAACTGTAGAAACCCTCATTTTAGTTACATTAAGATTTAGTCTTTGTTGATTTGGGTCACAGGCACCATTTGTGCATTCCTCTAAATTTGGATTTTCTTGTGAAGATACGTCATACAGTACCCAGTTTTGAAATGCATGATCATGGATTGTTGTAAATGTTTTTATTTTAGCTATTGCTAATGAAATGGCATTAACTTTCCTTAGTGCTTGTAGAACTCTTTTCATTTCATTTGGTTGACGATCGAAAAAATATCTCGATAAGAGATAACCTCCATGGTATACGTAATCCGGATCATCCACTTCGGAAATAATGGCAGTTGCAAGGTATTTATTCTTCTTACCGATTGCAATAGCCTGCTCATTACTATTGAGATATTGAATATATTGAGCAAACCCCTCTATAAACCATGTTAGGGACTCCCTGCTACTATAATCTGTATAATCTGCAACAATATAGCGTGATTCGAGATAATGTGTGACTTCGTGCCTTAGATTCATGATAAGATTATTATGCAACTTGAATGTGTAAATTCTTGAGGGTGCGTTACCTCGGCTTGCATAAAAAACACCAGAACCACTTGTTATATCAAATAATAAATTTCCATATATCATATTATCAGCAGAGTTACTGAAAACGGTAATCAACAACTTATTATTATTACCAGGCAGTGGCACATTAGTGCCAATTTTATTAAAAGTGCGAGCATAGGCTTCATTAATTTCCTTGCACGCTGTCGTAAATTCACTTGGCGTTAAGTTTTCAGCACGTATGGTGACTTGATCTGAAATAGATCCCGTCTTCGGGCACGTCTTTTTGAATTTAAATATAGCGGATATGGCATGTTGTTTCCAATCATTACATAAATGCATCACCCTACATTGCTTATAGTAAACCAAATCTATGCCAACCGCTAAATAAGCGACATTTTTAGGATTCGAGTGATAACGATTCATGATGTCTTTGCCTATAGGGAACATAGCATTTCTTATTGTTGGGTTATCGTAATACTTCGATAGATGGTGCCCTATGACTATAGCCGCCTCCTCTGCGGCCCTTGATAATCGCTCAGTTGGGTGCACAGTCCTAGAGTAAGAGTCAATAATTAATTTTAATTTATCTAAAACGTTTTTATTGATAATTGCGCTTTTCCAATCCCCATATTGATCCTTGTCAACATACCTAATATTACGGGGAATAATAAATAATAAGTTAGCAGCAGAGAAATTTTTTGTACCTGCTTCAACACGTAATAGAGGAGGAATAAATTTGGTAATATCCCGCAGGTATAAGTTAGTCATTCCTAAATATCGAATACTGTCAACAGCACTAATTGCCACTTCTGCATCATCCTGATTGTTAACAACTTTATCGATGATATTGGGTATAGCGAAATAGTTCGTGTATACCGTTTTTATATTTGTTAGAGTAGTTTTGGACAGTGCGGGAATTCTTATTTTACTGCCCCATTCTTTAGTATTTCTATAATAATGTCGAGCATCACCGTAATATCCCAGAAAAATTTGATAAGCAATAAGTTTGTTTTTATCAGTCACACCAAGCGAATATTTTCTAAATTCGGATTCTAATGCCTTCACTACTATCATAATATTCTGTGAAGAATATATTTTAACGATCAAATCAGGATCTGCTTTATACAAATAACTTTTATTTACATAATTACTTAAGTCTAGTAAAGCATTCAAAAATGCTTCCCCATGTAAATTAACTAGCTTTTCCAAGAATTGCCTTTTTTTTGACTTAGTGTTTTCCTTTAGCTTTATTGGTATAGCCTCAAGAGCAACCGGTTGAATTAACTGATATTTTGGCGATGCGGATAAAGTGGAAACTGAACAGCAATACGACAGCACCGCTAGAGAAATTACCTGTGCAACATATTTAGTTTTTTGAGTCAACATAGATTCATTCCTAAGTAATATTATTTACTAATAACGTTGACTCCCGGACACCTACTCAATTTACAGAAATGAAAATGATTATCCATAGTGAAATCATAAATGTTGTGTAAGCTTTTTCTAATACTATGAGTCAGAGTTATTTCTATAAGCAGGTGAGTGATAGAATATGGTTAGTAACCTTTATGTAATATGACTTAGGACATTTCAATGAAGCTGCTAATAGAGTGGGGCCAATTGATGATCTATCCGGTGCAAAAGTGTTATGATCTTGTGCACTATTGGAAGGGTGCCAATGACCTATCAAAAAGTATACATTAATATCATTTTGTTGTGGTACCATCAATCAAACAGTCAAATAGCAACTTTTGATGGAGAACTTGGCTTTATGTCAAGACCATAATGAGTTCTGTTAATGATGCCAGGTTTAGTTTCACTAAAAAACTTTTCTGACAACTTGATTTTTATTTTATTGTATGTCTGGGTTGGGAGTGTAAATTCTACCATAAGGTTTGGCGGTTTCGTCGAGCTAGAGTATAGCACAGTATATTTTGCCGCTGTTTCGTCTCTATTGAGACTATTATTAGATCCTTCATTTTTTTCTGACAACAGAGTATATATATTATTCGCATTGACCGGAAAAACTACATTTTTAAAGTATTTACATAAAGTTTTCATTCTTGTGTATGCGCTTGGATTATAGCGCAAATTATAGACTTCCAAATGTGCTATATTATACATATTGGTCTGATACAGGTAGCCTTGATTCTGCCCTTTAATTGGTTTAGCGAACTTTATTTGATATCTATATATGCCTTTTTGTGCAATTTGTATTGTCATAATTCTATCGCTATCAGCAATCATATACAAAGATGG
Organism: Gammaproteobacteria bacterium; assembly: GCA_028282395.1. Next base: position 840 of record JANQHY010000114.1, on the reverse strand, counting down.
AGCGGCATCGTGGAAAATGGTAGGCATCTTATCAATAACTTCTGTTACTGTTGAATAATTGCTTAAGATACGCTTAATTAATGAGGTTTGCTCTCTATCAACAGTGATTTCATTATCACTATTAACGCTATTATTTGCCACAATAGTAAGGCCTCTTTCATTTGTGCCACTTGCGAGATATTTATAAAGAGATATTTTATTCTCCGTGCTTTTGTTGGTTTCCAAACTTGTGGAAAATAAGTCTGTATATGCTAATGCAATAAACTTATATCCATGCAATGGTTTATATAAAATTAGATTTTGCAGACTATTTGAGTAAGCATCTCTATTTTTTGTAATAATAGTTTGGTTACCTGATATATAGGAGGATCCGGTTATTGCTATAGCTGTGCAGGCAAAGGCACAGCTATTAAAAAGGCCGAAGTATATTAAAACAATAATTTTTTCAAGCAAGGGAATCATAATATCTAATCTAAATATGTAAGCGGGCCGGTGATACGATATATCAATAGGTCTGCTCGTAACAACAATACAGCAAGTTGCAAGGAGGCAGACCCAAAGAAATTAAATCAATGTTTAATTTTACCTTTCAGCTCAGCGATGATGCTAGCTGTGAGACCGGTAGTTTTAATGACAAAACCATCGCTAGCGCCTTCACGTAACATATTCTTAGCTATTTCTAAGCTGTTTTGTTGAATACCTTGTTGAATACCTTGTTGAATACCTTGTTGAATACCTTGTTGAAGGTTGCGCTTGGCGATCTGTTCTGCAACGGTCATGGCAATCTCCTTATCTTGTGGTAGTTCATCATTGATGGTTTGCAACAACAACTGCTCATCA
>JANQHY010000097.1 GCA_028282395.1 Gammaproteobacteria bacterium | reverse complement strand
TGGCGGTTGTTTTTATTGAAAGCGGTCAGCGCCGTATTACCATTAATTATGCTAAACAGCAGCGTGGTCGCAAATTATATGGTGCCCAAAGTACCCATTTACCATTGAAAATTAATATGGCAGGTGTGATTCCGCCTATTTTTGCACTGAGTTTAATTCTTTTCCCCGCTAGTCTGGCCAGATGGTTTGGCAATAGCCCAGGGTTTTATTGGTTAGGTAAAGTTGGATTACTATTGGAGCCGGGTCAGCCGCTATATATCCTCATTTTCTTTGCGGCGGTAATGTTTTTCTGCTTTTTTTATACGGCTTTAGTCTTCAATCCACGTGAAATTGCTGATAATCTAAAGCGCTCAGGCGGTTTTATCCCAGGTATTCGCCCAGGCGAACAGACAGCGCGCTATATTGATCAGGTCATTACACGCTTAACACTGTTTGGCGCTGTCTATATTTCTGTGGTATCCTTGCTGCCGCAGATGGTATCGTTATGGTGGCATATACCGTTTGTGTTTGGTGGGACGTCACTACTAATTGTGGTAGTGGTAGTGATTGATTTTGTTTCGCAGGTACAGTCTCATTTATTGTCCTATAAATATGGGTCGGTAATGAAGCGAGGTGGTCGCCAATAAGGCGCTTGGTAAAGTTTAGAGAGAAGAGAAAGCATCATGAAGGCAAAACCGTCAGTAAAGAAGATGTGTCGTAACTGTAAGGTAATTCGACGTAATCGTGTTATCAGGATTATCTGTACAAACCCAAAGCATAAGCAGCGGCAGAAATAGATGATGGCAAATTGGTAGCCTTCTTCCCAAGCCCACCTCCATTTATGGCGGAGGGGCCGGAGAGAGGGGTAAAATATTTGTAAATAGAGTTGATTTATGAGGTGGATAAGGGCATAATTGCCCTACTTTTGAGTTGAGTAGTTTACTAGAGAGAAAAGAAGGTAATATGGCAGCGCGTATCGCAGGGATAAATATCCCGACACACAAACATATTGATATTGGTTTAACCTCGATTTACGGCATAGGTCGTGTCCGAGCACGCAAAATTTGTGCTCTGGCAGCCGTTGAGCCAGATACCAAGGTTAGTAGTCTTGATGAGGCGCAAGTTGAAGCGCTTCGTACTGAGGTAGCAAAGTTCACTGTAGAAGGGGATCTGCGCCGTGAAGTATCAATGAATATTAAACGGTTAATGGATATTAGCAGTTATCGTGGCTTGCGCCACCGTCGTGGGTTGCCGCTACGTGGCCAACGCACACGTACCAATGCACGGACACGCAAGGGTAGAAAGCGTGGAATGGTCGCCAAAGCGAGAAAAGATTAAGAGGTAAAGCGTCATGGCAAGAAAAAGCAAACGGCAAGTGACAGATGGTGTTGTTTATATTAAAGCAACATTTAATAACACATTGATTAATATTACAGATTGGCATGGCGGCACATTGGTTTGGTCCAGTGCTGCAAGCTGTGGGTTTCGCGGTTCAAGAAAAAGCACCCCTTTTGCTGCTCAGACAGCAGCAGGTGAGGCTGGTAAGAGCGCTATTGAAAATTATGGCTTGAGACAGGCAATTATTAAAGTCTGTGGTCCAGGACCAGGGCGTGAGCCAGCAGCACGCGCGATTGAGGCAGCCGGTATCAAGATACTAGCAATTGAAGATGTGACAGGAATTCCTCACAATGGCTGTCGCAGAAAGAAAAAACGTCGGGTTTAATCAAGAGGTTATTAAGTATGGCAAGAAATTTTAGTCCACGTGGTCGTTTAGAGCGCCGAGAGCAACAGGATTTGTCGCTGTTTAGTGGGATTGTTTCCAGAGAGTCGAAGATTCGTCATGAGGTCCAACCTGGTGGCGTTAAAGGAACACGTCCCACGAAATTATCTGAGTATGGCAAGCAGTATCGTGCTAAACAGTTAGCAAAACGTCTCTATGGAGTTTTGGAGCGTCAATTCAGAAACTACTTTATAAAAGCTTCACGTATGAAAGGCTCAACTGGTACTAATCTATTGATTTTGCTTGAATGTCGTTTAGATAATGTCGTCTACAGCATGGGCTTTGCTTCTACACGCGCTGAGGCACGTCAGTTAATTTCACATAAAGCCATTCTAGTTAATGGCCAAGTGGTAAATATTCCTTCTTACTCAGTTAAGCCAGGCGATAAAATTGAGATCCGCCAGCGTGCACGTAAACAGGGTCGTATTAAGAGCGCTATAGACCTGTCAAATAATCGCACATTACCAGAATGGTTAGAAGCAAGTCATAGTAAGATGGAAGGTGTGGTGAAGCGTCTTCCAGATCGCGATGATATTTCACCAGCTATTAATGAACTGTTGATTGTTGAGCTCTATTCTAAATAGGTAGGTAAGTAAGTTAAGCAGTATATTAGTATTTATAAAGAGGGGTATAGCACATGTCAGATCGGCCAAATCAATTTTTAACGCCGCGCGAAATTAAAGTCGAGAAGGTCAATCCTCCTTTTCACTCTAAGATTGTACTGGAACCATTTGAGCGTGGCTTCGGTCATACCTTGGGTAATTCATTACGCCGTATCCTGTTGTCTTCAATGCCGGGATGTGCCGTTACTGAGGTTAAGATCGAAGGAGTACTGCATGAGTACAGTACTATCGCAGGGGTACAAGAAGATGTCATTGATATTATTCTAAACTTAAAAGAGGTGGCGTTTACTCTTAATGAGCGTGAAGAGACTCTTTTGACACTAAAGAAAAAAGGTCCGGGTGTTGTCACAGCAGCAGATATTATTCTGGATCATGATGTTGAGTTAATTAATCCGGAACAGGTCATTGCACATCTTGATAAGAATGGTGAGCTCAATATGGAGATTACCGTTAAATCAGGTCGAGGTTATGAGCCGGTATCGGCACGCCACCACGAAGAGAGCAATAAAAAAATTGGTGTTTTGGAAGTGGATGCGCTATTTAGCCCGGTTAAACGTGTAGTCTGTTCTGTAGAGAATGCTCGTGTTGAGCGCCGCACAGATCTTGATAAGCTGATTATTGAGTTGGAAACTAATGGTACATTGGATCCAGAAGAGGCAATTCGTCGTGCAGCAACTATCATGCAACAGCAATTAAGTGCATTTGTTGACCTTGATAACTACTCAATGGAGCAAGCGGTAACCGAAGAAGAAACTTTACCGCCAATTCTACTGCGGCCGATTGAAGATCTTGAGCTGCCAGTTCGCGCAACCAACTGTTTGCGTGGTGAGCAAGTACAATATATTGGTGATCTGGTGCAGAAACATGAAAATGATCTGCTCAAGACGCCAAATCTAGGTA
>JANQHY010000094.1 GCA_028282395.1 Gammaproteobacteria bacterium | reverse complement strand
CAGCTTCATGATGCAGCTAACTATAAAATTAGCAAGGCAGCAAGTAGTATTCAAGGTAATATAAAGATAGGGTTGCCAGTTTCAATTTTACATGAATTCTCTGCAGAGCAGGTTGCCCAATTAGTGCAGGCCTATCCTGAGCTATCTATGGAATTGATATCTGGTAACCATGTGAATGACTTGGTTAGCAGCCATTTTGATTTAGTTTTGCATTGTGGCCCTCTGCCCGATGTTAACTTCTACTATGAGAAGATTGCTACATGGAAAAAGATGCTATGCGCGTCTCCACACTATTTGGAACAAGCACCGCCACTCAATGAACCGGCAGATTTGTCACAACATCAATGTTTGGACCATGCCGATAATCATAGGCGTTGTTGGCAGTTGTATGTCAATGATAAAATCACCAATATTACTATAGACAGCAAAATTAAAGTGAATAGCAGTACAGTGCTAAAGCAGTTAGCAATACAGGGTTTAGGTATTGTTTATCTCCCCAGTTTTACTGTGCAGAAGGCTATTCTAACAAAGCAGCTTGTGCCCTTAATGCCTCAATCATGGCCAGATGAGTTACCTGTTTACGTGCTTTATCCGTTACGGAAACGTTATAATAAAAAGATTGATATAGTTGTTGAGGCATTGCAACAACTACTATGCACCCACTAAATTTTATCATTATACGACTATCTAGATAAGCCCCTTTTCCATTGGCAGTGGCGCAACGCACTGTTTTTTAACAAATAATAAGATATTTACTATAAAAAAAGTAATATAATATTTAAAAAATAATCTTACTGTGATAATATTGTGAACATATTTTAAATAAATAATTTAATATCAAATACTTAAATAATATTGACGCAACAGACAATGAAAAATAAAAACAATACACTCTTGCAGACTTTCTCTGCTGCCACTTTATCCCTATTAACAATGGTGTTTCCAACAGTTGGAGCGGCCTCTATAGTCAAAACAGCTAGTTATCGGCCTAATTTTGATATCAATGTCTGGGCAGATTATGGCTTGGGACCAGTCAGTGGTTTTGAACAGATTCCATTAGACGGTACGCCTGGAACAACCAGCGAACGCGAGCCAACCTTTTCACAACTGGGGATTAACCAAACCAATCTCTTAGAGGTCGGGGCAGTTATTACGATAAAACAGTGGTTGCAGGTGGATGCTAGTCTGCAGCACTTTAGTATGGATAGTAATGCTGTTTTAAATAACACACTGGTGAGTCATGGCCGCGTTTTTGATCCAGGTACCTTTGTAACGACTTCATCGGATTATAATATTTACCATTTGCGTCTAGGGCCAATTTGGCAAATTTTTCCTAGAATGCAATTAGGTGCTAATGCCGGTGTTGCATTACTACAATTTAACTATAAGGTTGCCTCAAATGACCGTAACGCTAGCCGTGCCTTTAATCATCTATCCCCTGAAATTGGTTTAAATAGTAATTATCAGCTTACGTCTAGTTTGGCATGGCAGATTAATGGTACAGTAACAATTCCCACACAATTTGCAGAGGAGAATATTAGTACCTCGCTACACTACTACCCACAAATTAAAAAATATCCGCATCTATCATTTTTTGTAAAAACGGGTGCGCTATTCCTGCAATTTAAAGATAAACAGCAGGAGCCTAATCGCATGCATCTTAATTATGGCCCTTATATAGCATTAGGTATTTCCATATAAACTTTTTAGCTGACTTGTTGTATGATGCTCAGATAGCGTAGTCACATACTTTTGCAATAACTTTCCCATTGCCCACTATTTTTGTATGTCTGCCATAAAGGTGTGAGTGCTCGCAAGAGAGTGCATAAGGAAAGTTTTTCTTATCAGTTTGAAAAAAGCTTGTCTCCAATAAGTTGATCTTAGAGAAGTACTCTTTTACAACAGTACCAAAGGGAGTATTGCTTTCTACCAATAGCTTACACATCTCTGCCGGAATATTGTTTGCCATAATCTCTATATTGGCATAAATATAGTCAACCTGTGCGTCGTGGAGGATGATTGATCGACTAATAATACTATCTTTGTGTTGCTGTTTTATCTTACGAATAGTCAGTACAGTTTGGTAGAGGTTGCTTACTTTTAAAGTCATTGATTCATAATGTCCGACCTTATCTTGGCACTTTGCGCAGCGAATGGCGTCTTTCTCTATTTTGCTATGTATCATAAGCTACTCACAGTTGTAGGGCGGGCAGGCAGTCAAATCAATTACCTATCGCTATAATCTAACATAATGTATTTTAAGGAGATTCTCTCTCGTCAATCGTCAATGCTTTTTTATTTAGCCCAACCATACCATTAAGATGTGGTCACTGCAATAATGCTAGATTCCTCGCGTCTTAGTCATATCGTGCGGTTGTTAGGCTAGCTTCTTCCTTTTGTGGGCGAATTGCAGCGTAATAACCGCTAGAACCAACAGAAATATGGTAATAATCAATAGTGAGCCACAGGCAATATGTAAGCTGTCAACAAATGATCTGGTTTTATAGAAATGGTCAAATAGAGTAACGTTAAACGCTAGCAGCATAATGCCGCATACATTCATTAGTGTTAGCATCGATCCAGCAATTAATCCACTATCTTTAACATCAGGCAGTTTTGACAATCCCAGTGGGACAGAAATACCGTTACTGCCGCCCCAGCCAGTCCCGAAGAGAATAAATGAAATAATAATTAGCCAAATAGGGCCATGCGGTTTTAATAACATAAACAGAAGCAAGCTCACAATTGTGCAGAGAAACAGCGTGTACGAGACAGCTTTGGGGCCTCTTTTGTCATACCAATGGCCAGCGATCGGCGGTGCAACCATGGTCATAATTGTCATGCTAAGTAGTATAATGCCAACCCAGGCGCTGCTGAGTTTGACCGATATATGCAGATAGAGTGGCATTAGAAAAACAATAGTCCACTCAATGGCAACAATCATAAAGACAATTAGACCTGACAGAAAACCACTGTTCATGAATAATCGCAAGGGGATAAGTGGAGCGGGGGTGCGCTTTTCAATTACAATGAAAGCAATTAGCAATAGGATCGAGAGAATAAACGTACTAATAATGAAAAGTGAATCCCAACCATAAGTGGGGCCCTCGCTGATCGAGAATACAAACAGACCCAAGCATAGAATTAGCGTGATCGTGCCTAACCAGTCAATTTTTACTGATGTGGTTAATTTAGATTCTTCAATTACCGGCAGGCAAATAATGGCGCAGATTAGCAGGATTGGTAAATTAATAAAGAAAATCCAGCGCCAACTACTAATAGTGAGAACCAGGCTGCCAATAACGGGCCCGAGAACAAAGCCGATACCTAGAAAGCTACCATACATTCCCAATGCACGCGCACGTTCGTTATCTGCAAAAGCTTGGGCAACTAGCGCCATGCCGGTAGGATAGATGGTTGCACCAAACAGGCCTTGAAGCAGACGCATAGCAATAAGATATTGAGGCGAGGGGGAAAGGCCGGCACCTAATGAGCCAATCGCAAAACCGATGATGCCTAAATAAAAAATTTTGCGGCGTCCGAGCAGGTCCCCTAGGCGTCCGAATGCCACTAAAAAGCCAACAAAAAATACGCCGAAACCACTAATTAACCATTGCAGTTGTGTGACTGAGGCATGTAGCTCACGTTGAATAGGCGCTAGGGCCGTATTGACAATTGTGTAATCAATGCCAAAACAGAGTCCGGCAAGGCCCGTGCCAATTAGTACCCACCATTTGCTTTCCATATTGTTACAGTTTCACCCGTTTTGTTTAAACTTTCATCATAGTAGTGGATTTACTTGTGAAGGTCAATTTGCCTTAAATTTCTGCGTGATAGCTATAATTTTAAAAACTGCATTGCAGCAAATAATGGTGCAAGCAAGAATACTGGTGCTAATAATAATGTTAATAATTAGTCGAATGCTTGATGACTTCTGGCGGCAAATGCTCTGCCGCCATCATGAATAGTCATCTATTTAAATAGTGCCTGCTTGATAGTGCAGGGGGCTATTTTGTTTTTACTGTAATTTTGCTTACATTATTAGTTGGTGCTGTTGGATCGGTGGTAAAATCGCTTGAGCTAGGATTATCCACATTGGTTACATTGGCGGTGCTTTTGTCATCGGCAATAGTAAAATTAATTGATGTTGGTAAATGGTTTTGTAGAATATTATTAGGTGAGCATTCATCGCCTTCTGAGAATTTGCTGGGGTCAACGAGGAATATTTGACAATATTGATTAGGGTATTCGCCTCTTTGGTCTCCTGCCGCACCATTGTACAACTGTACAAAGCTAATGCGCGCTAGCGTATCGTTACTTTCGTTAGTAAGTATTTCTCCTATCGTTTTTGTGCCATTACCGCTAGTACAGTAAGCACAAACCATTTTTCCAGATGACTGCTCACTAGGTACGTGAATGCTAAGCGATCCTGCCATTGCTAAAGAGAGAAAACTTGTACTGGCGAGTGCGAGAGCGAGACTATATTTTTTTGTTATCATTATTATTCACCTTAATCTTGTAAATATTCGTACGATGAGCTGCTGAAGCAGCACCAGTCCTTTGACCACATTAGCGGCATATTCCAGTGCTTTAGTATCCTATTGAATCATATTTCTATTTGTTAAGCAATAGATTTTTAATAGAGACTTTTTTTGTTCTTCTATCGTTTTGAATATAAATATATTTTTTAAAAAATATGTCTGCTGATAAGAGATTGACAACATTTAGTAAAATACCAATACCATCGCAGCAGGAGGTGATCTGCTTGAAAAGATGGGTAAGTGGTATTTGCCTTCATCCCTTTAGTGCATTCTATGTATTGTTAACTTTTTGACGATAATACCACTGCTATTACGCTGCATTGGAATACGTTGAATTGTTAATATTGTCAGAATATCCTGCTTGAATACCTCACTTTTGGTTTGATAAGTTACTAAGAGCGGTATTTCTACATGCCAAGTGTATTTGCCGTCTGACTCTCCCTGTTTGATAATGATTGCCGCAGCACGTGGGACAGCTGATACAGTTAATTTTCTCCGAGTAACAGCCTCCAGCGTCCCTGAAGTATGTAAATGTTTTAAGTATTGCTTGAGGGCCTCAGGAGAGTAATATTGCGTAAGGTTATTAAAGCTTTTATGGTAATCACTGTAACTATAGCTATGGGCTGATACAATAGCAGTAGCTGCCCAGTTGCGTATCTGCACATCATTCATATTGGGTTTATTAAGTGG
>JANQHY010000075.1 GCA_028282395.1 Gammaproteobacteria bacterium | reverse complement strand
CACCAACTATAATATAGCCATCATAATCCGCTAACTCACTGCTCGGCCGATTCCATAAGAACGCTTCTGCCTCCATACCCACGCGTTTTACCGCCATTATTGCCTCACGCTCACAGTTGGAGCCTGGAAATTGAATTACTGCAATCTTTACTGTCATAACCCTATACTAATAACTATTAATGGCGAGCAGTGTAACACACTCTCTTGCTATTGTGACCAGCAATTCTGGCCAAAAATTTTTATCACTATTTATCAGAATATTAAAATTTTTGTTAAAGCTAAATTGCGCAGTGCCCACCTACTGCGAGCGTTGCCGCATTATGACCAGATGGCTTGGTGTTCCAAACGATAACTGTGTGGTACAGAACGCTTACCACACAAGTGAATGGTTAACGCCCCATAAGTATGAGGTGTCAACACCTTTTTTGACCATAATGTGGTCAAAGAGTGTTTATTGCCGGCAGCAGAAATAATCCATTGCGGTTGCATGGCAGCAATAAACGCCTGTCGCCATATTCGCTGTGGATAGGTACTGGCTACTAATAACGCTAGTGTTGGCACTGATGCCTGGCTAACTGCCCATTTATGTTGAAATGCCTGACTCAATACGGTTGTGATAAATACCTGCCTGCCTCCAGCAGAGATTTTAAGCAGTGTCTGCTGCTGGCTATCCTGTGAAACCGTTAAGGCAAACTTTACTCCCTGCCAGCGCCATGACCTGCTGTGACAAGATTGCCAGGGTAGTGAAGATAGTCGCGCTAATTGATCGCGGTTAAACGTACTCATGCAGCCTGAATGGTGATGATGCGGATCAGCAATGATGACGTTATCTATTTTCTTTATCCTTTGTGTGCGCATGAAGTTTATTATCATTGCCGGTTTCCCCTTAATAAGTAGGTTAGGGGTGATAAAAAGTAGCGAATGGTGCTGCGTCTGTACCGTAATAGCCTCACCATAACGACTATCCAACATGGTTATTTTGGCATCCCCCTTAGCAATAGGCTCAGGCAGTACAAACAGTGCTGGCAATAGTATAAAAATACCTAAATAGCGTGCCGGCACCCCGCGTGGGGCTAAAAGTAGTAGCATTGCCAACAGCACTAACAACAGTTGCCATACGCTTAACATCTGCTGCCAATGGCTACCAGGGAAATTTGCCGCTGTAGTAAGAAACAACCATAAAAGTTGTAAATTTTTAATAGCCAGCCACCACAATAGATGACCCAGGAATGGAAATAACCAAACGATGATACAGCCTAATAACGCTAGCGGGACAATGATCCATCCGACCCAGGGAATAGCGAGCAGATTAACCAGCGGGGCTATCAGTGACCCCTGCTGAAAAAATATCAGCGTCAATGGTATCATTGCCAAAGAAATGCCCCACTGTAACCGCACCATCTCCCAACGACGACGCTTTTTTCCGACTCGTCCCCATGTAAGGTAGAGAATTGTTGCTACAGCACCAAAAGATAACCAGAACCCAGCTGACAACACTATTAATGGCTGCCATAGCAGCATGATGAGTAATGCCAGCAGAAGTCCCTGCCAAGGGGCTAAAAAGCGTTTTGCTATTCGTGCACTAAACATTAATAGCAGCATGATTAAGGCACGATCAGTTGGCAAAGAAAATCCAGCTAAGGCACTGTAACTAACTGCTGCAATGATAGCAATCCAAGCCGCTGCTAACGGTGCGGGGAGGTAGAGCGGCAACCTAGGCAGTAATACCCAAATTTTTTTTACCGAGATAAAAACCAACCCCGCTACTAAACCAATATGTAAACCTGAGATCGCCATTAAATGGGCAGTACCGGTTTGTTTTAGTACCTGCCACTGCTGATCACTAAATTGATGGCGATCTCCAACAGTTAATGCTGGTAACATTACCGCCAAGGGTTGTTGCTTAAATTGCGCCACCATTTTCGCGGCCAAGCGAGCACGTATGGCGCTCATTCGCCACCCCTGATGGCGGGTTAATAGCTGATTAACACGACTGTTAACCACATAGCCTTCCGCAGCAATACCATGAAAAAAGAAATAGCGTCGCTTATCAAATTCAGCGGGGTTGCCGCGATTAATTGGCGGATGAATTCGCAGCCGTAGTTGCCATTGATCGCCTGCTTCAATATGACGCTGACCATACCAACGCAGTAGCAATCGTTGTTTGCCAACATGCGTACGAAAAAGAAAACGGCTATAGTGTTGATAGCGTTGCGGAACAGCGATGACCTGGCCTCGCAGTGTCACTGCTTGCTGTTGCCATGGTAGCGGAATTCTTTCGCTAAGTTGATGGCGTGATGCCAACATCACGCTAAAAAATCCTAAGAGCATCCCGCTAAGCAGGCGCGCAATACGATAGCGGCAACAAAGCATGCTGATCAAAATAACCATTAGCACTGCTAATAGCAAAAACCATGGTGCTGGTGCAGTAAAGAAGTAGATCGTTACCGTACCAAGTAGAAAAGAAAATACAAAGATCCCCATATTATTGTCCCTGGGTAATGGAAAAAAATATCACGCTAGGTTGCTGACAACGTCATTATCCTCTGTCCGACAGTTGACTTACACAGATAATGGCTTAACATCTAATTAAAGATAGAGAGTCAAGGGATTATTTAACTCAATGAAGCTAGCCCAAAAAAATATGAAAGTCATAGCGTTAAGCATTATCTTCATGCTGTTAAGCGCCTGTGCCAGCGCCTCTCAACCTTTAACCACCGAAGAGAAAGAGAAGGGCAGTTCCTATGCTCACCTCGACCCGTATCAGCGCTACAATAGAACAATGTTTAAAATTAACACTAAATTTGACAAATATCTGGGCAAACCTGTGGCAACATTTTATAACAAAGTCGTGCCACGTCCAATTAATAAAGGGATTACCAATGCTCTTACTAATCTTAGTGGTGTCCCAACTGTCATTAATGACCTATTACAGCTGCGCTTCTATCAAGCAACTTCCGATGCCTGGCGCTTTGGTATTAACTCTACTGTCGGCATATTTGGTCTATTTGATGTTGCTACTCCGATGGGGCTACAACCTAATAGACAAAACTTTGGCCTCACATTGGCAAAATGGGGCTGGAAAGAGTCTGACTATTTAGTTCTACCGGTTCTAGGTCCATCAACAATACGTAATACCGGTGCAATACCAATCGACTGGTTGACCTCTTCTTACTACCACTTTCTTTTCCTCAATGATCGTGAAGTATTCACCTTTGGTTTAATTGGTCTAAAACTGGTTGATGAACGTGCGCAGCTCTTGCAGTACCAGAATGTTTTCCAACAGATATCACTAGATCCCTACATTTTTGTCAGAAACGCTTATCTACAACGCCAAGCCTATCTGATTAAACTTAACGATGAGCCTGTCAAATATACTTACCCTTGGGGCAAAGAGAATCAACTGTGGATTCTAAACTAGGTATGTTTCACATAGTATTATTTCGCCCACAAATTCCTCCCAACACAGGCAATATTATTCGTTTATGCGCAAATAGTGGCGCTAAGCTTCATCTGATTCGTCCACTTGGATTTACTCTCGACGAAAAACGGCTAAAACGCGCTGGACTCGACTATCAAACATTGGCACATGCGATCCAACTATATGACAACTTTGAGCACTTTCTCGAACAGGTGGCACCACAGAGAGTATTTGCTATCGAAACCTGTGGTAATACACGCTATTGCGATGCTAAATTTCAGCCAGGCGATGCACTACTCTTTGGATCGGAAACCCGCGGCATTAGTGACGAAATCATTGCCAAATTGCCGGCTGACCAGCTGTTAACGATCCCAATGAAAGCCGGCAACCGCAGTCTTAATCTCTCTAATAGTGTTGCTATCGTGCTCTATGAAGCATGGCGCCAGAACGCCTTTCTCTAATAGGATTTGTTTATAACGCTCTGATAAGGTCTTCGAGATTTAATACCGGTTGGATATCAATTTCTGCATCAAGCTCAACAAATAATGGTTCATTAATTAATACCATTTCTGCCTGATCCTCTGATTCGAAGATAGCGGTAAGAGCGCGCTTGCCATCCTGTAGATGAAAGTAAAGTGCCTCCGGCTGCAGCTTCTCAGCCATATCCTGTATTACCGACTGCATAGAACCATCAGCGGCAGCTTCATTGCCTTTTTGTACCGGAATAGTCAACCGTAACATTAGCCGCATAGCTCTCTCCATCAGTTGTTTATACGTAGGCAACTATCCCAAAATACCTACTAAAAAATAGTTTAGTCAATAATTAACGTAAGTTCAACAGAAAAATATCGGCGAATTTTACGGGAGATGGTTTTAATCTTTTCTTACAAATATATAATTTCTTTGACCTATTTAATTGAAAAAATACTACATATAATTTGAAATTTATTGTACAGGCGCAAATGCCGGTCAACTTAAAATCGTATTATACTTTAATTAAAAGATGACTTAAAAGCAGGAATGATCATGAATAACTTATTGTCTCGCCAGCAACCTATCAAAGATATTGCTCGCCCTATACTGGAAAATACCGATATTGACTTTTTCTGCTACGATAGGCTCTACCCAGATAATACAGGATTTTTTCTTACCACTCACCCGCAAATTAATAAAACATTAGTTGAAAAAAATGCCTATAGCTCTCACAGTAAAGTTTGTCGACTTATGACTGAGAATAAAGAGATTAATTTCTTGCATAATATTTTTTATGCGCTACTAAAAGAGGAGAATATCAATGCAGAAAATCTTATAAAAGAGTATGGTTTTAAAGGTGGCACACTCGAAATAATAGATTGGCATAAGGATGGTTATTTTGAAGCGCTATCTTTCTCGACAAAAAATAGTGAGAGCCTTACCCGATTCTGCTTTACTAATTGGGACATTATTATTCAATTCAAAAATTATTTTTTAAATAAAGCGGAAGAATTAATAGCCGATTCGTGTCAAAACAGAATAAAAATGGGTGCAATTAATAAAAATACTTTTCATGAAAATATTTTGGAGACCGATATGACACTAAATAGAGAAGCATGTTTTAAAAATTTAGAAATAGACCATTACTACCTTATGCATAAAGGCGAAAGAGTTAAGCTAACCAAAAAAGAGTTCCAATGTCTAAAATGCTGTGCCCAAGGAAGAAAAGATAAAGAGACAGCTAGAATTACCGGACTTTCTGCAAAAACTGTCGAACACTATTTAAATAAATTAAAAAATGATTTTTACGTTCACACTCGATCAGAGTTAATAGATATCTATCTAATAAGTGATCTTATCGTATTGTGACGGGATGATTTTTTGACGCATTAGCCAGATAATGAGTGATACCACCCCCAATAGTGAAATATATACTGCGGGCAGATATATTATTTTTGTCGCTTTCACCAACCAAAGTGAAACAAGTGGTGCTGTTCCACCAAATACACAAACCACTGCATTGATGACAAATGCAATTCCTGTATATCGAATTTTCGTCGGAAAAAGTAGTGCAGCAATAGGGGGTAAAAGTGGTTCTAAAAATATCATCGGAACAAATGCGAGTATTTGGCCTAATAGGGCAAAATGGCTTGGATTAAATCCAGCTAAGAGTAGTGCTGGAACAGGGAGAACAATCCAGGCTATTAGCCCAATAGAGATAAGCTGAATAATATTTTTTCGAGTAGCAAGCCAACCCATTACTGGTGTCAAAGCAATTAATAGAATTAAGCCAATCATCACTATATTTAGATAGTGATGCCCCTTACTCACTTTATTTATAAAGGCAGGATAATAAATCAATACATAATCTGGCCCTGCAGCTTCAACTACCATCAATAAAATTAAAAACAGCGTAACTAATAGATATCTTCTAAATAGGTAGGCCACAGGTAAGTTAACAACCTCTTTGGCAGCCTGCATCTTTTGAAAAATTGGTGATTCTACCGCCTTTAAGCGTAAATATAAGCCAATACCACCAAGGAAAATACTGATAAGGAAAGGAACTCTCCATGCCTGACTAACACCATGATCATCGTGATACAGCGTCAACGTAAGGCTAGCAATAATGGTACCAAGAAGAAAGCCACTATAAGTGCCAAAACAGACAAAGCTCTCATAAAAGAAAAAACGCTCTTTGGGGGCACACTCTCCTATAAAAGTAAACATGCCGGCATACTCCCCGCTAAGGCAAAACCCTTGCAGGAGTCGCAATACTATCAATAGGGTAATTAATAGATAGGATTGATGTTGGGAGGTAGGAAGTAAACCAATACAGGTAGTCGAGATAGTCATTAAAAAGACTGATAGAATAATGGCTCGCTTGCGGCCATACTTATCACCAATATGGCCAAATACTATCCCGCCTAGAGGACGAGTAATGAACCCTGTTGCAAAGATGGAAAAAGTTAATAGTAATGCGGTTGTTCTATCTTGCTGAGGAAAGAATATCTTTGATAAAATTGGAGAAAGTACGCCAAATACTGCGAAATCATAACGCTCCAACACCGTTCCAATAATACAGAATAGTAAAGTTCTCTTCACCAATAGTTACCATCTACCCTAGCGATTGTTCAATATGGGGATAAATCCCATTCCTTTATGCGCTTTATTGTAAGATCTTTCTTCTACGATTGTATTATGAACATAATAAAGGAGAAAGCAGTGTCTTACCATAGTGTTTTACTAGTAGAAGATAACATTATTGCACAAAAAGCTGGGCGTTACTGCCTGGAAAGGGCCAGGTGTCAGGTTGATTTAGCCCCAACCGCTAAAGAAGCAATAGAGTTAGCTCTGGCATATCAATATGATCTGATTATCATGGATATTGCGCTACCGGATGGTGATGGTCGTGAAGTAACGCGAACCATACGTAATACCACCCGGTCACGTAACCACAATACCCCGATTGTCTCAGTTACCTCCCACGCTAAAGATCATGAAGAAGAGAGCTGTCTGGCAGCAGGCATTAATGAAGTCTACAGAAAACCTCTAACCGCTGAAAAACTCGATAGAATATTAGGAGCAATATTCTAGCAATATCTTGGTTAAGGGCTCTGATATAGCTGATAAATGCCACACTCAACAAAGCCGCGACTTTGATAGTCAGCAAGCAAGTGTGGGCGGATTAGTTTAGCGGCCATATGGTAACCTAACTGCTTGATCTCTTTTAGTAAAAGGTTCTCTAACAGCCGGTGGTCTTTTGCCCCCTCATTAGTCACCGTCATGAGGGGATAAATACCAACACATTGCGCATAAAAGACCAATATCTGACAAAATAGTAATTGGTTGTTTTTGTACCCCACATAAAACTTAATAGGATCGTCTGACGTGTAGATAGCGGCAACTTGGGCAAGGCATGCTGGTAATTCAACATCGTGGTAGCGCAAACTGCTCAGAGCCTCTGATATTGCCTGAGGTGTGGTCTGCCTTACAGTCATCTCAGTGACTCCCTGCATCAACTCTAAGCGGTCTAAATCACAATAAACAGCAGTCCATGTCTCACGCCACTGTAATTGGTGCCTTTCAAGCAGTCTTGCAAGGTTAGCAGGTCCATCTTGAGGACCTATAATCCAGGTAAAAGGGCGTCGTTGCTTATAAAAATAGTCAATGACCTGCGTCACTGCCTCATTTGCACTTTCCTGTCGAAGATGGGTATCAATAACATAATTGTAGTCGTAATGATTAAGATTATTATTAATCCGTGTAAATTCTGGCACCCGTATTAAATCAATAGATGAGAGATATTGAGGAAAGTGTGTTAATGAGACATTAAAATTTGCCTCAACAGCCTTACCTATTTCATCTTGTGACCAGGTAGAAAGCGCCATACCACGAGTTTGGCGATGACAATCGTACCACATAGCGTTACGCTCTGCCCATAGTTTTGCCTTAGCGTCAATCGTAGCAACACAGTGATTCTTCCCAGCCAAATAGCGATAGATATTTGTAGGGTAAGCTATCGCCAGCTCCGTTTTTATATCAGCGTAGGTCTGCGCATCTTTTTTATGAACTCTCAAAAAGTCTCTAAAACGCAAATGGCGCGCAACTTGTGGATCAGCAACTTCATAGATATGGCAGTGAAACTTGTGCTCTCCCCTATATTTTGCTGTGAAATAGCTCCAATGGGGAATAATACTGCGACGTAATTTGGAAAAACCTAACATTTTTAATTGGTTTTCAACAATTTTAATATCACTAAAGTTAATCACCTCAATGAGGATATCAATAACCGGCTTAGCGCACATATGCGCAATTGAGGTACTGCCAATATGGTGAACAGCCTTAATATAACCACTTAGACTCTTTTCAATTAACGCTCTCTCTTGGGAAAAATGACTCGCCCACTTTGGATTATACTTAACCATTTCAATTTTTTTTGTAATCATGGCAACCACTCGGAAAAATAAAATCGCTTTAGAATAGTTGATATTGCAGACAATATCAACTTAGATGACGTAGTCATGCGCTTTTCATGACAAAAATAATTCACCTACACAGTAGAGACCTTGCTCATTATTTTGCTGGATATTACCGGTTTGCTAAAAGAACCGCCTCTTCCAGAGTCAAAGGTTTATAAAAATAAAACCCCTGAACAATACAGCAACCCAATTCTCGCAGAATTCTTACCTGCTCCTCTGTTTCAGCGCCTTCAGCCACAACACGAAAATTGAGATCTTTAGCTAAGGATAAAATAGTTTTAATAACTGCTTTAGCAGAAAGACTTTCATCACCATCAAGCTTTTGCACAAATAGCTGATCAATTTTTATCGTGTCAAAGCGGTGGCTAATCAAGCGATTAATAGAAGAGTATTCAACACCAAAATCATCAATAGCCAAACCAATTCCATTCGCCGATAGCCATGCCATACTGTCTTTTAATTTCTCTTCAAACTCTTTTGTTCTACCAATAAAGCTTGATTCTGTTATCTCAAATTCAAATTTGATATTATTATGATGGTTATGCTCTTTCAAAATATTCACTACACTCTTAATATGATCTGCCATATCTTGAACAACTGGTGACAAATTAATTGATAGAATTAATGGCGCATTCGGATTAAAAGAGGATATCTTTTTTATAAGATGTTGCAAGACATACTCATTAATTCTCTCCGATTTCCCCATTCTCTCAATAATAGGTATAAAATCTTTGGGAGATATATCACCTTTCTTGGGATGCTTCCAACGTATCAACTGCTCAAATCCACAAATAGTATTAGTTAGAATATTAACTTGAGGCTGGTAGAGGCAGTAAAACTCGTTATTTTTAAATCCCCCTACAACATCATGTTCAAGTGTAACCAATTCGGTGAACTGCTTCTCCAATACATCTGTATAAAACTGCCATTTTTTTTCACTCTTCTTTGCCTGATACAAAGCAAAATCAACATGCTTCATTAAATTCTCAGCATTTTCGCCTGAAATAGGATATTTTGCTATTCCTATACTCGGCCCACAAAATATCTCTTTATCCTCAATTCTGTAAGGGTTACTTGTAATCTCCATGATACGTTCGACAATTTCAACCACTGAGTTATATTCAGGTATATCTTTCAATATAGCAATAAATTCATCGCCACCAATACGCGCTAAAGTATTTGGCATTCTTAGTGATGATGAGATTCTCTTTACAAATAAAACCAACAAAGCATCACCAACCTGATGACCATAGAAATCATTCACTCTTTTAAAATCATTTAAATCCAACATCATTAAACAAAAAATTTTATTTTTTTCGCGATGCTCTTCAATAGTATCTTGCAAAGAGCTTTTAAAATAATTTCGACTATATGCGCCCGTTAACATATCTTTATTAGCCATATTTTCAATCAGGGCGTGATGATGATTTGATTCAATAATATTGGACAACGTATTAATCAAAGGCTTTAATTCAGTTACAACAGCATTATCATATCCACTAGATTTATCAAAAATCGCCACTATAGCAAGCATTCCGCTTTGACTACAAACAGGCAGAGCAAGAAAACTATGAAAACTATTTTCATAATTCCTGAAAAATCTCTTCAAGTCCTGCCTATCACTCTTGCCATTACAAATAAGAGGAACATTCGATCTTTTTAAGTAATTAAAAATATTTTTCAGGCAAGAAGAGATACATACTTCAAACTGATTCTTTTCATAGAATTCATAATAAGTTTCGTTAAATGCTGTATTATTTATTACACAGTATTCGTCGCCTCTTTTCCTTCTATTATCTTTCACCACAAAAGCTATAAATCCAGCCTGGCTATTCGTAAAATACATAGTGTGTTGTAAAGCATACTCAAACAGTTTTTTACTATAACCCTCTTCAATGTAACGCTCTTGTATTCTAGAAATAGTAGAAATGTGTTTTTTTATTCTCTTTTTTTCTGAAATATCCGTTAATACAATAACGGCTCCAGTAATTCTATCGTTTTCATAAATAGGTGTAGAATAATACTCAACTGCAATCTCTTTTCCTGTAGCATGAAGAAAATACTCTCCTTCAACATGATGACTCATACTATCACGCAGAGTTGTATAGATACCTGATAGATTAGGATTGTTCCCCAAAACCTTATTAATAGAACAGTCTATTAATTGATCTTCTGCATAACCTAATACTTCACAAGATTTTGGATTCATGAATATTACTTTCCCCTCTAGGTCCACTCCTAAAATAGCCTCTCCAGAGTTATCAAAAATAAGTTTCAAGTTGCGATTTTCTTGATAAATTCCATAGTAGACCCCTATTGAATTAGATAAATATTTAAATTGTTCTATCTCCTCTTCATTAAGAAAAAGCGTCTCATCCGAGTAAAACTCCGTTACCCCTTTTAGATTCCCATCATAAATAATCGGCAATGCAATACCTCCCATTACATTAATAGGTTTTTTTGCCACTCTTGTACGAATAAAATCCATCGATTTTAGTACGTTGGGAAAGTAAACAACATCCATTTTATCCCAAGCAATACCGGGAAGCCCTTTTTTTTTCTTGAAAGGAGTCTTTTTTGTAAGCTCTAAAAAGTACTGATATTTATCTTCTTTGGTATAAAAGAAGATATTCGAACTTTCTAGTTGATCTGATTCTTTTTTATACTCATAAAAATGCGCGAACTCAAAATCGAATAATTCACTAATACTACGTAACATTTTTTCAATAAAAATGGTGAAATCATTAGTCTCTTTGAGAAAGTCTATCATGCTTTCAGTAAATTGAACCTGTTTTTTTCTCCTGAGATTAGATTCTTTAAGAGTGTTATTCAACGCATTCAACTCTTGATTAAGCGTATAAATTTCGCTGACTTTCGTGTCAGCAATTTTTTCTGCCTGTTCTCGTGCTTGTATAGCTCTTGACAGACGTTTTTTTAATCTCTCTAATTCAGACATCATCTCTATTCAAGTGATAAAATAAATTCTGTAGCTCCACTCTGATTAACCGATGGCTGCATCTTGATCGTTACAGCAGTTTGATAATAGGTAAAACAGCCTTCGATCAAACCATAAGCTAAATCGTTAAAATGGCGTGGAGATTGATACTCCATTACTATGTTTGTTTCATCTCGCGAAATAACAATAATTTTGGGCAACTGTGCATCGGGATAGAGTTTAAGAACTTCAGCATGAATGTATTTATCCACTTTATCAAGAAAGTCGAATGCTGTATCAGCACCTTGAAAATATTGTGGGAACAGATTATAGAAACGTGAAAATAGATAATTACCATATAGTTTAAGTAAATCTGTTACGGCAATACCTGTTTTTTCGCTCAATACCGAAACCAGTTTTACCATTTCAGTATGATCATAATAGCCCACGGACGTATAAGCACCATTACTGGGAAGCTCAGCAGCATCGATAATAGTGTCTACCATATCTGTTGAAAATTGGTTCTCTACAAGTTTTAAAAACTCAACAAACACTATTCCTTTCATTTTACTGTCCTTTTTTCATTTCCTTAAATGTGCCTAGAAGGAAAGCGGTCCTTAAATTTCCTGAATATGTTAATTCTAGCATTATTTACTGCTCTGCAAGAGAGAAAAAAGAAAATAATCAATCATTTTCAATGCATCAAAGATAAAAGAGGCTTTTTGTATTCGAGTGCTATTTTCATCTCAATAAT
>JANQHY010000052.1 GCA_028282395.1 Gammaproteobacteria bacterium | reverse complement strand
CGCTGGCCAGGAAGGCCAGCGTCCATCCCTCTCTCTCCATGTTATAAGTAAATTTTCTAATCAAGCAACGCTTGATTAAAAGTATAAGAGTATTTTGGCATGGGGTTCGAACCCGAGAAGAGGGTTCGGACAAATCGTCAGGAAAGGCGATTTAGATGTCGCTAGGCATCCGTAAGGGCGCTGGCCAGGAAGGTTACAGCGTCATAAATTGCCAGGAAAGGCGATTTAGATGCCGTAGGCACCCGTAAGGGTGCTGGACGACGGGGTTGGGGCCGCGGAGGGCGACGATTTTGGGAATCATGGGATGGAGCTGGGAATACACGATGACGAGGTATTGGTAGTCGCTAGACGATGAATGGTAAGTTGAGCGGGGTCTATTTTAAACGACCACTTTTAGTGGTCCAAGCGAAGCGTTACATACCTCCACCTCTGGTGGAGGTAATTGAGCAAAATCGGCCAAGCCGCGGGAGATGACGGTGATCGGTGCGTAAAGCAGTGGGGTGAGGAGCAAGATGACAATGCCTGATTATGAGGGTCCCCAAATCTTTTTTTCTTGTGTTGCAGAAATACATTGCCCATACTTACTGTAATTACTAAAGTTGGCTCCAAAATTCTTTATTCCTGATGTCTCAATAACTGTCCACAGATCATTTTTATGCTGTTGGTCTACTGAATCCATTAATTTTGCTGATAGTTTGATAAATGCATCAGGCGCTTTGCCTTTTCCATCTTTATTTGAAGAAGATGTATGCCACCTGTGATATGTGAAAATTTCCTGGTTAATTCTAGACTTAAAAATATCTTTTGCTAAGTCAATTGATATTTTTTTATTTATACTTCTTTCTTTGCAGGCATCAATAACTCTATCTACTTTGTTCAACTCTTTGTATCTAATACTTTTCCGGCTAGAAAATAATGTGCAGCATGATTGCAGACTTTTCTCCCATTCTATATTTCTCGCAGTAAGTCCTTCTTTTATTATACTTAAAATATAAGGGTTAAATATTAAGTTAAACCTTGAATTTGTACCACCACTACCTTCTTTTATGCTTTCTTTTGTAACCATTGGATCATTATCTGATAGTATTTTTTGGCCGAATATTTCATTTGATGCAGTGATTTTAAAGTACTTTTTACTGTCTTCTGGAAGGCCAAACCGATCAATAATTTCAGTTTTCATTTCATTGCAAGTCATTCCTTCTTTGCAGTTTGGTATGTGTAATCTGCTATTTGTGTTTGTTTCTATCCATAATTCTATGGTGAATAATTTATTATATAATTTTTCAAGTTGGGTAGTTAAAGGTGATTGTTCTGTTACCTGGTAAGAGTTTTGAAAGCCTAAGTTTTTTGCTTGAGAAATATTTGATGGGCCATCATCAAAGAAAAAAATATTGCCTTTTTCAACGTTAAACTGCTTCTCATATTTTTGTAACTTATCTGATTTATGATCTTTTTTATCATGTGAATTTGGCTTATAAGCATCGATATATTGATCAAATCCGCGCGTTATAAATTCATTTCTGTAGTCTTCCAACTGCTGTCCATCAGTGCCTGTTGCAATAACAATTGTGAAGCCATGCTCTTTAAATTTCTTTAAGATATCTGGTAATCTTTGATCTATATAAATTATTACTTGGTTCTCTCTTTCATCGAAACCGCATGAATGAATTATTGTGCCTTCAACGTCTAAAACGAGCAGTTTATTAGTATCTATATTGAACATATTTTAACTGGTCTAAATATAAGAAAAATATACAGAAAGCTTATTATCTTTTAAAAAGAGGGTAGTGTATCATATCAATATGAATAAGTCAAGTTATAACTTATATAATATATAATATTTAGTAGA
Source organism: Gammaproteobacteria bacterium (assembly GCA_028282395.1). The sequence goes on along the minus strand of JANQHY010000052.1, from coordinate 8,954 downwards.
ATTGTAATAAGTTTTCATTTCATAACAAGTAACTTATAGATATTTTTAACCTTTACTATTTTAACTTGATCACATAGGCTTTCCAAAAACTGTAACATATAGGCCAAGTGTTACTAAGAAAAAAGTATTGTGGCATACTCAGCTATGGATTCTCTTTGGCCTAACATCCTAGGAATGAAGTTATCAAGACGATTTGAGTTTTAAAATAATGACACATTAAAACTAGCCAATACTCGGCTTGAAGTGTTTGCTAGTCAAGATCCAATCACACGATATTTAACTTGGTCTAGAAGAGTAGTTTAATGCTTATTTGCAGTTCAGAAAGCTGCAATTATTGAGTATCAAATCGCTGATAGTGCCGCCTTTTTTGTGCGATCAAAGCTTCTGACAACTATGATATTGCTTTGTCGATTTTCTCTAGATGATTGCGCAGTTGTTTCGCACATTGCGTATCACCAAAATTATCAGCAGCGAGGATATATTCGCTTATGACTAATTTATAGAGTTCCTGCAATGCAGGTTGTAAAGTATCAATATCATAGCTGACAGGCTCACTAGCGGGGCAAGATCGTGTTTGATAGGCAAAATTAACAAGAGCGACGACATCATTCGATAACTTTTCAGTCCAAACACGATTAAAATAAGCCACTGCATCCTTATTTGATGCAATGGTTTTTTCATTTTTTACAGTGAATAGTAAACGTACGGGGAACAGAACAAATTTTGTGAAATAGCGGGCACCATTTAATAGAATGGTATTTGCATCACCAACTAATTGATCAAATTTGCCATCGGCTAGCATAAAAGTTGAAATAAAATTTGCACTTTCTAAAACTAATTCTTTTTGAGTTGGTTCTTGTAACTCATGACGATGATCTTTACCATAAAGTAATTTCGCGTGTCGAATCAGGTCCAAACGATCCAGAGGAGGAAAACGGCCACGTCCCGATGCAAAGTCGTCTCCTTCATAACTTGACCAGAAAAGTGATAAGCGATCAGCATAATCGAGCCCAGATTTCTTAATCTCATCCCACAATTCTAAAATAGTTTTCTCATCCACATCCTGCAATTTATCCAGCAATAATACCACATCCACATCACTACAACTGGAGAAGTCACCGTGTTCTCCCAAACTACCAAAGGTATAAAGGGAGATGGCGCGCTCAGCGAAGATATCACGAGCTCTGTGAATGAATAGTTTAAGTAGTGGATTTGGTGACATAGCTGACCCTTCTATCTGCTTTTAATAATGTAAGTATAGTCTTTATAATCGATGAAGCAATACCCGCCTATCAGGCTCAAGTAAGGAGTTGATAATTCCTATTTCAGAAGCACTTGGCCTCGCTGGCCCACAGTAATTTGATCATATTCTGTTCATATCCCAATTACTGTTCTCACCATCTGACATGGAAAAATCCTCCCAGTTTAAAAATTGATCACTACGCTAGCATGGCTTAGTCTGAATTACTATTGGAAATGTGGGTATAAAGAGAAAAAAATCGATAAATTTGCCTTAGAGCTATAGAAAAGTATGATAAAGCTGGTATTCTTAGGGCTCGTTAAGCGATAGAGGCCAATGACGGCCGTGAAACCATAATAGGGAACAGAGACGATACAGGCGCCCGTAGCTCAGTTGGATCAGAGTGTCAGGCTACGAACCTGAAGGTCGGGGGTTCGAATCCTCCCGGGCGCGCCAAACCCACTATTTCATAAGGATAGATAATCATGGAGCCTAGAATTAGCATCATTACTTTAGGGGTTAGCGATCTAGCCAAAGCAACACAGTTTTATCAAACCGGTTTGCAACTCCCTTACTCAGAGCACTCTAATGAGAATATCGCATTTTTTGAACTACAGGGGACATGGCTAGGCCTTTATCCTAAGGCGAGTCTAGCTGAAGATGCGCTATTTGATAACGTCGGTAGCGGATTTGGTGGTATTACTCTGGCGCATAATGTTAGCGATACCGCCCAGGTGGATGAACTGCTTAAACAGGCTGAAGCAGCCGGCGGCAACATTATTAAACCGGCGGCTGAAACATTTTGGGGCGGCTATTCTGGCTACTTTAGTGATTTAGATGGTTATCCATGGGAAATTGCCTGGAACCCTCATTTCACTATCACTTAATTTTTTTATTGCAACTGCAATGGATTATCCTAAATTCCGCAGTGCCCACCTACTGCGAGCGGCCAGTCGTCTGAATTTAAGGCGAAAAAGCGGAATATTTTTTTCACCGTACGGGTGAGTACGCTTTCAAAAAATATTCCGCTTTTTCGCCTTAAATTCATTAGCCTAGCCACTCTCGCAACGGTGGGTACTGCCGAATTTAGGTTAAATAAAGTTATCAACAGCCTGCTCGCTCTGCGAGTTATAAAATAATGCAACTGCAACAACTATCCGTTTCTTGTGTTGTTTTATCTTCCCTTTCGGCAATATATTTGCTTAAAAGATGTGTTTTATCATCTGTATCAAGGTCGTACATGGCTAATTTCGTTTTATAAAAAGTCACAGCAAGACAGTCGCGGAAGGAGGTCTTTTGGGCACTGTTTTTTTTGACACCGCTTTTTTTGAACATTAGATGCTTCCTTATTAATCAAGTGTGCGGCGGTAGCGTTTAACACAGATAAAGCCAGACACCAGAATAAATAGTAGTAGTGGCCAGATCTCCGGCCAGATGTCGAGAAAACCGTTTCCTTTTAACATAATCCCACGGGTAATACGCACGAAATGGGTGAGCGGAAGAATTTGACTTATCCATTGCGCCCAGTGTGGCATCCCATAGAAGGGGAACATAAAGCCAGAGAGTAGAATTGACGGTAGAAAAAAGAAGAACGACATCTGCACTGCCTGTAATTGATTTTCTGCAAGTGTCGAAAAAGTTAGCCCAACAGTAAGGTTAGCAACAATAAAAGGGAGAGTTGCTAGCATTAATAGCATGACACTGCCGCTACTCGGGACATGAAACAGAAATAGGGCACATAGCCAGATGAGAATTTGTTGGCCATAACCGACAACGATATAAGGGATAATTTTGCCTACCATCACCTCTAATGGCTGAACGGGTGTCGCTAACAGACTCTCCATGGTGCCGAACTCACGCTCTTTGGTCATTGCCAGCGCGGTAATCATAATTGAGGTCATCGATAGAATAACGCGCATTAATCCAGGAATAATATTGTATTGTGTAATACTTTCGGGGTTATATTTATTGTGTAGCACTAAGTTAAAAGGTGGTGGTTGTGGTTGTAATGCCGGTAAACCACGTTCTCCTTGTAGGTTAAATACTTGTGTCGTTAATTGTGTCAGTGCGCTCGAGGCGCTGCCGACTGCAGCAGGGTCGGTGGCATCAACTGTGACTAAAAGTGTCGGTTTTTTTCCGCTAATCAGGTCACGACTGAAATTTGGTGGAATGGTGGCAATAAAAGTAGCTTTGCCAAGCGTCATTAATTTTTCAGCTTGCTGTTCTGAAGCATTATTATTGATGACATTAAAATATTTAGTATTCTCCATTGCTGTGACCCATTGTCGAGTTAAATCACTATGGTCAGCACTGACAACCACAGTAGGCAGATGGTGTGGATTGACGTTAATAGCGTAGCCAAATATGATTAACTGAATCAGTGGGGTAATAATCATCATGCCGATTGTGACTTGATCACGGCGCATATGAATAAACTCTTTAACCATGACGGCGATAAAGCGTGACCAAGAGAACCAGATCCCCATTAGAAATTATCCCGTTGTTGTTGCATGAAATGGATAAACACATCTTCCAGGCTTGGAGCAACTTTGCGCCAAGATTGTGCCGTGGTTTTGAAAGGCTCAATCAAATTGTCAAGTTGATTGCCCATTGGAGCACTAACATGAAGATGCTGGCCAAATGCATTGACCTGTTCAATGCCATCAACAGCACGTAGCTGTTTGGCTAAGGATGATAACTGGTGACCACTAACCTCCCAGGTTTCAATATTGGCACGATTAATAACTTGTTGCTGGGTGCCGCGGACCAGTAGTTCGCCGTAGGCGATGTAGGCCAAGCGGTGGCAACGCTCCGCTTCGTCCATATAGTGCGTGCTGACTAGTGTGGTAATCCCTTCTGTTGATAGACGATGAATCTCTTCCCAAAAATCGCGCCGCGCTTTCGGATCAACGCCGGCAGTGGGCTCATCAAGTAGTAGGAGTTTTGGTTCGTGCAGAATAGCTGCAGCTAGGGCTAAACGCTGTTTCCAACCACCTGATAGTTGGCCAGCAAGCTGTTTTTGTCGGCCACGACTGATGCCAAGTTGTTCAATCGCTTTTTTAATGCGCGCTTTGCGTCGGTCCATATTATAGAGACGAGCGATAAAATCGAGATTTTCATAGATGGATAGGTCCTGATAGAGGCTGAAATGTTGCGTCATGTAGCCAACTTTGCGTTTAATTAGATGCGATTGGCTACGAATATCATAATCGAGGCAGCGTCCTTCGCCAGCATCAGCAGTAATTAAACCACAGATCATACGGATTGTTGTCGTTTTCCCAGAGCCATTAGGACCGAGAAAACCATAGATCTCTCCTTTTTCAACTTGCAAATCAACGTGATTAACTACCTGCTTATCGCCAAAAGATTTACATAGGCCGCTGACGTCTATCACATGAGGATTCATGATGGTGTTGCCAGAGTAATATTAACCGGTTGACCAGGATGCCAGGTCATGGCGTCAGTATCGGTAGCAAATTTTGCTTCAATACGATAGATCTGTTTCTGTTGTGATTCACGGCTATAGATAACCGGTGGAGTATATTCCGCCTGTGGTGAAATAAAACTGATAATAGCTTTCCCTACTTTTTTACTGCCATCAGTTGTAAAGGTGATGGTTTGCCCTAGTTTTGTTTGGCTTAAGCGTGTTTCAGGTATATAGAAAATGATACGGATGTCCTGTGGGATGAGCAGCGATACAACCGGTTGTTGAGCAGGCACCTGCTCTCCCGGCCAGTAATAGTGGTCAAAAATTTCACCATTCTCAGGCGCACGAATAGTTGTTTGTTGTAGTGTCCATTTTGCTGCTTCAAGTTGTGCTCTTGTGGCGTCGAGTGAAGCTTGGGCTGCATGAATCAGATCAATACGAGCAGGAAGTTTAGCGCTAGCGAGTTTGGCTTGAAACTGTTTGACCGAATCACTGGCGATAGTTGCTTCACGTATCGCTTTATCCAATGCTTGTTGAGACGTGCTGCCGGTTGCAGCAAGATGTTGATTGCGCTGTAGCTCTTTATTTGCATAAGCCAGTTCAGCTTGTGTTGCAGCGATTTGTGCCTGGATTTGCGCCAGTTCTGGTGGACGTTGACCAGTTAGTGAGTTTTGCAGATTTGCTTGGGCCTCCTGCATCGATGCCGTTGCCGCTTTTAGGTCAGCAAGATAGGGCTGTTGATCAATTTGAAACAGGATGTCACCACTCTTTACCCATTGCCCACGTTTGACATTAAGGTGCAGCAGCTTGCCGGTTTGTGAAGAAGATAGATAGGTCATATTGCCTTCAATATAACCTTGAACACGCTGTGAATCATTATTGCAGGCAGATAACAGCGTTAAGCATGCCGCTGTTATAAAGATAGTTCGCAGCCATTGGTAAAAGGACCTGTTTAATCGACTATATATTATCATCTATTTTATTTTGTCCAGTGTGTCTGCGTTTCACAAAAGTGGCGAAACGCCTGCCACTCTTAATATAAAGGTTTCAGCGAATAATGACAATTGAGCAGTACGAATAATAGTGATAATTACAGGTGTTTACTAAATGGTTGCTCATAAAGTTAGGCAAGTAAGAAATTCACGCAAATGCACTGTAAATTCTTATCTGATAACCGCAAGAATTTACAGCGCATCCTTCAAGCGCGCCTGTTATTATGTGGGTGAAGGTGAGGGGGATAGTAAGAGTTGTTCTACCAGCTGCGGCTGCCGCCACCACCAGAACCACCTCTGTCACTACCACGACCACCGCCGCCATAACCACCACTACGGCCGCCGCCATAACCGCCACTACGACCACCGCCGCCATAGCCGCCACCGCGTCCACCACGACCACTGTTGTCGCGCTCTTGCGCAACATTTACTTTTAATGTTCTACCGTCCAGTTCGACACCATTTTTTTCATCGACTGCTTTTTCAACAGCTTCTTGTAAAGTAAAAGTAATAAAACCAAATCCTTTCGATTTCCCAGTATGACGATCTGTAATCAGCTTGACTTCGACAATCTCACCGCAATCACTGAAGAATTCTCTTAGTACGGATTCTGATGTACCGTAGGAAAGATTACCTACATAGATTTTCTGTGGGGACACATTTTGCTCCTGTAATAAGTTAAAACAACTGTTAACATAACAGGGTTTATTATGAAAATAAAGGGCATTAGCGCCTTTTTACCTGCTTTTTGCTTGAGTCAGACAGCAAGAGCAGTCATAATAGCGCTACATTAATAAGATAGCTAAGACAAAAATCACTATGAAAACAAAGATTCAAGCACTCTTGCGCGCTGCGGTTGAAAGCCTTCAACAGGAAAAAGTGTTGCCACAGGCGGAGTTAGGGCCCATCGAGGTTGAAAATAGTCGTCAGGCACAGCATGGAGATTATGCCAGTAATTTGCCACTAATCTTGGCAAAAAGCGCTGGTCGTTCGCCACGCGAACTGGCTGAATTGATTATTGCTAAACTACCCGATTCAATATTATTGACCAAAGCTGAGGTAGCAGGACCGGGATTTATCAATTTTACTGTGGATGTATCAGCTAAGCAGCAGGTGATTGCTGAGATATTAACCAAAGGGGAGTCATTTGGTTGTAGCCAGTATGGCAATGCTGAAAAAATTCTATTGGAGTTTGTTTCTGCCAATCCTACCGGGCCACTCCATATTGGCCATGGTCGTCATGCTGCGTATGGAATGTCATTGGCAAATCTGCTACGTGCGGTTGGTTATGCAGTGCATTGTGAGTACTATGTTAATGATGGTGGTCGCCAGATGCAGATTCTCACCATAAGTATTTGGTTGCGTTATCTACAGAAATTAGGGGAGACATTGCCCTTTGCAGATAGTGGTTATCAGGGCGATTATATTGTCGATATCGCTAATACCATTGTTGAAAAGTATAGCAATCGTTTTCAACGCCAATCAGCGGATGTTTTAAAAGACCTACCTGCTGATGGTCATGACGGTGGTGATAAAGAGCTCTACATTGATGGGTTAATTCAGCGCGCTAAAGCGATGCTGGGAAATGATTATGAACTTTTGGCCGAATTAAGCCTAACACCCATTCTGGATGATATTAAAGAGGATCTCACCCAGTTTCGCGTGCACTTTGATCGCTGGTTTTCTGAAAAAGATCTCTTTGCCAGCGGTGAAGTTGAAGCAGCAATTAACACACTGGATAATAAAAAACTCCTTTACCAGAATGAGGGAGCGGTCTGGTTTAAATCAGAACAGTTTGGTGATGAAAAGGACCGGGTCCTGATTCGTCAGAATGGCGATAAAACCTATTTTGCTGCTGATATGGCTTACCATTTTGACAAACTTGAGCGTGGCTTTAGCGGATTAATTGATGTCTTAGGTGCTGATCATCATGGCTATGTCCCACGTATACGTTCGGTAATGAAAGCATTAACGGGTGATGATAAACAACTTCGGGTTGTCCTAGTGCAGTTTGCTAGTCTTTACCGTGAAGGAAAAAAACTACAGATGTCGACACGGAGTGGTTCATTTATTACGCTGCGTCAGCTGCGTGAAGAGATTGGCAATGATGCCGCACGCTTTTTTTATATTATGCGTAAAGAGCGTCAGCATGTTGATTTCGATCTTGATTTAGCAAAATCACGCTCTAATGAGAACCCGGTATATTATATTCAATATGCCCATGCACGTATCTGTAGTGTTTTTCGTCAACTGGAACAAAAAACAGAGATGAAATTTGAACCAACAGTCGCGCTAAACGTTCTACATCGATTAGATAATGAGCATGAGAAGCGATTAATTGATAAGCTTAATACCTATCCTGAATTGTTACAGCAGGCGGCAATTCAGCTTGAACCGCATTTAATAGCAACCTGGCTGCGTGACCTAGCTAATTATTTCCATAGTTATTATAATAGTGAACAGTTCCTGGTGGATGAGAGCGATCTCTGCCAGGCAAGGTTATCGCTTATCCAGGCAGTCGGACAGGTGATAAGAAATGGACTAGCATTATTGGGTGTATCGGCACCGGAGCAGATGTAATTATCATGCCAAGAGATTACGCCAGTCAGTCACGCCGGAAGCCAACAAAAGGGCGTAAAGTGCAAAAGGGCAAGAAGGCTCCAGCACGGCCATTACGGCGGTGGCTACTACTAATCGTATTAGTCATTTTAGTAATCGCTGTTGCATTTGCTGCAGTTCTTTTTCATGCGCGGCGTTTAGGCAGTAACAATGTTGCCGCGGTAGCGACAACCAAACAGGTTGATGTTAGCTCGGCTCAGCCAACTATTGTTAATGCTCACACCAAGCCAAGGCCGCAGCAGCGGGTCATCAATATCGAATTTCGTCCCAGCCGTATTACCCCAGTATCGGAACGGCCACACTATTATCAGCTATTAGTGGCAACGGTTGGGCGTTTAAGTGAGGCGGATGCGATTAAAGAGCGGCTACAGCGGTTAAAGTATAAGACTGAACTCCATCAAGTAGAGGTAGATGGAAAGCAGCGCTTTCGTCTAGAGGTCGGTCCGTTCAAAAGTCTTCGTGGCGCAGCACGCGCCCAGTCAGCACTGCAGGCTCAAGATATTGTCACGGTAATTCGTGCCGTCCATTAATCATTGGAATTAACACCAGCTAACTGTTTGAATGAGTTTTATGAAATGGTCGCAGGTTGGCAAAGTCATTCTCCTGATAGTTTTAGAAGGGATAAAGTAGTGGAAATTTTAGGAGATAAAACCACGAAAATTTATTCTACTGTTAT
>JANQHY010000050.1 GCA_028282395.1 Gammaproteobacteria bacterium | reverse complement strand
ACCAGGCTATTTTCATGGCCGCCACGCAGATTATGACTGATTTCCAAATTATGTCGTGTTGTTGCATCAATCATAATGCTTTCGTCAGGTGATTGAACTTTAATTTGGCGAATGTGGGGTAGTGCTGTCCGCTGTGTCTCTTTACAGTACTGCAATAGGCCACCAGCCGCAGCAATAGCAAGTTCTAGCGTCTGGCAACCAAAGGCATTGAGATCCTGGGTCTGTAGTTGCTGGCATAGCAGCCGTTGGGCGCTATCAAGATCAAAATCCCATTGCGGCCGTTGGCGCACACCCTGGCGCTGAGTAAGTAACGCTTTGTTGGCAAAGGTTTCACTGATTAAGATTTCTGCCGGTTGTAGGCGTTCGATCTCACTCTGTAACGCTTCTTCCCCATCGACTTCGGAAACCAGAAAGCGACCACTAGCAATTTCTAGCATTGCCAAGCCAAAACGGTTTTTCTGTTGTTGAATCGCCATCAACAGATTATCATGACGCTCATCGAGTAGCGCTTCATCACTCAGTGTGCCAGGAGTTAGGATACGTACAACTTCACGGCTTACTGGTCCTTTTGATTGTGATGGATCGCCTATTTGCTCACAAATTGCGACAGATTCACCCATTTTTACCAGTTTAGCCAAGTAGGGCTCAGCAGCATGGTAGGGAATACCAGCCATTGGAATAGGCTCACCGGCCGATTTGCCGCGCGCAGTAAGAGTGATATCAAGCAGTCTGGCGGCACGTTCAGCATCTTCAAAGAAAAACTCATAAAAATCTCCCATCCGGTACAAAAGTAGGGTATTTTTATATTGTGCCTTGATGCTCAGATACTGCTGCATCATAGGCGTATGTTTTTCAATGGCTGTAGTAGTCATGAATAGTTGTCTCCTAATTGTTTCGCTATAAGGAAGGAAGATAATGCTAACAGATTTAACTGCAGTTGCGAACCGTTTGGCGCAACTTTTTATCGAAAAAAAGCGGCTGCTCGTGACAGCAGAATCTTGTACTGGCGGCTGGATTGCTCAAGCCGTTACGTCAGTGGCAGGAAGCTCAGAGTGGTTTGAGCGTGGCTATGTCTGTTACAGCAACTTAGCAAAGATGGAGTTACTTGGCGTTAGTGCTGAAACACTACAATCTGCTGGTGCGGTGAGTGAGGCTTGCGTTAATGAGATGGCTATTGGCGCTTGGCAAAATAGTGGCGCTAATGTTGCTGTTGCAACAACGGGAATTGCTGGTCCAGGCGGTGGTACAACGGATAAACCTGTTGGTAGCGTCTGGTTTGGTTGGGCGCTTTCAGAGAGTGAGTGTATTAGCGAATATTGCTGTTTTTCTGGTGATCGTGAAGCAGTACGATATCAGGCCGTCATGCATAGCTTGAACAAACTGTTATCTATTTTGTAGGACAGGTAATATTTATAAATAGAAAAAAATAATATTCTGCTCTCTTTTTACTATTCCTGCTTGATTATCTCTGACATTTCTTTATAATTTTTTGCTATCTACGTTTTGGTATAGCTTAAATTTAATGATAATAATATCCACTAGTCGGGAGGGAAGATTATGGCATTTGGTAGAAAAAGCAAGCGTCCGCAAACAGAAAAAAATCGCAAGATCAAACAGAGAAAAAAACAGTGGCGATTGCAGCGTAATGAGAGAAGAGTAGCGCGGCAACAGCAGAAAGCCCTGGATAGAATTGTTAACGAAATAGATACTCTGGAGGAATTAGAGAATTTTGATCGAGGAATCAATAACCGATTGTTGGCCCCTGCTGTACATTCAGATGAAAACGAGCACATTGAGGCGGAGGAGAATGGTAAATTTGAAATCATAGCAAGATTGGATAAACTCGAAAATCAATTAGTTTCTCGCCGTGATAGTCTGCTCAATAATAATGATATGGCTAGAATGACTATTAATTCCCGATTGCAAGCGGTTAAGCGAATTAGAGCAGCATACGATAAGTGGTCTCATAAACAACAACCACTTAAAAAAAGCGAGAGAAAATTAAAAAAGCGAAAATTGCAGCATAAGAAAAATAGTGATAAGCACATTCAGTCTAATAATCATGCGTCTGTGTCGAATAGTGATAATCAGCAACTCATAGCAAATATTGTGCCAAACCCAGGGCGTGATAACGCTATTGCAGTCCCTTTGCCAGATGGCAATGCGATAGATGTGGATATTGATGATCACGCGCTCTCTAAAAATATTTTTACGCGCTGGGATGTTCCTGTCAATTGGGAGAGTTTACAGCAGCAACTAGAAACAGTCTTTGTAATGCTTTGTACTGATTTTTTTAAACAGTTACAGCAGCTGAATAGTTTGTCAGTAGTGGATGATGACCAAGATGATCATGAAACTACTCTGATCGTTAAGAGTCATACTACGCAAGGGGATGATGATTTATTGGATCCAGCTTATGTTTTACAAGTTGTCGATGGTCAAGAGAAATCTTCACTTGATTCACAACAGCAGCAATGGCAGCTTTTTCATAATGTCTACTATAAATTATTGCCGATGTTTCTGTTGAATAGTTTTGCCCAATATAGGCAAAATATATTGATGTCAAAATCGCTTTCACAATCATCTGCTAATGATGTTGATCTTGCGCAATTACCTTTGTCGGCAGCTGAGGCAGTTGTGACATTAGTTTTTAACATGATCTTTGAGGAGATAGCGCACGCAGGTCAAGTATCGTTGCAACATATTCAGCGCCAACATATTTTGCATCATTTTTCCGAGCTCTTCGCCAAGCAAGAGCCAGCGCCACAACAACAGCAGTGGCAGCTGTTTCAATTGTTCATGTTAACTAGTGTTGCTCAATATGAGCAGAATAAGCTTTTTTTAGACTCTCTTTCTCAGTTGTATATTAATAGTGTTAATCTCTCACTATTATCGTTGTCGACAACTGAAGCAGTTATGGCAATAGTTATCCGTCTGATGTTCGAAGGTATGCAACTGATATCCCTTCATTCTCGTATAAGATTTATCGAGGAGCAATTCTATCAAAGGGATATAATGCTGTTACATTATATCGTACTCGCTCAACGACGTAGAGAGTTGCGGTCGAATGTCAAAAAGTCTGTTAAAACGGACGATGGTGAAGAAACGCCCGGTAACACTAAGAAAGATGATGACGCCCCAGGAAAAAATAAGAAGACCGATGATAAATTCGAAGACCGCAATACAATTGTTGATGATGATCATCAACAGCAGGGTGAAGAGGGGAATGTAGGGAATGATAATGTTCGTCGAAATGATCGTATCATTGATGACCCTAATCATATTAATCATAATGATGTTGTTCCGCTTATTAACCCTCCTCCTCATGATATTAATCCACAGCCATTTATGGGAGAGATGCCGATGGATCTTGATAACGACCCGGCAGATCCGGCAGATGATGATATTGCTGAGGAGCAACCTGGATTACAGCGAGTTATTGTCAACAATCCTATTGATATACACCTTAACGATGAAGAGGATATTGAAGGTGTTGTGGTTAATGACGCTAGCCTTCACAAGAAGTCAAAAAAGAAAGATCCGAAACTGAGTAAGCAACAACAGAAAACAACCGGTAAAGATGGTGAGAATAGTTCTGATGAAGAAGGAGAGAATGAAAAAAATGATAATGAGATAGCGCATACCTATAACATTGACGATAATCAGGAAGAGATAGAATATGATGCTGATGATGATGAGAATGAGATAGATGATTATATTGCTCGTTTAGGAAGCACGCATCAAGCGCCAAATCCTGCGGCGATAAAAATAGATAGAAATAAGAAGGAAAAGGAAGAGGGTGATATAGATACGCTTGACGCTTCTTATCTTGATATTAAGCAAGAGCCAGACCCTTACGATGCTGATGTTGAAGATAATACTAAAATTCATCTTAATTCCACCTCAAAAATTTATGGTCTACTGCATAAAATTGGTGATCCCACTAAGAAAATTAAAGATCAGTTTGATGAAAAAGTTAAGATTGGCCAGACGCAATATTTCAAGTCACCCATTGAACCCATTATTGAAGAGACGCCTGGTTATTTTGATGATGATATCGATGAGGAGCAGAATTCAAATTCTTACTTTAGCCCGTGATGACGATGTTGCAGGGAGTGTATAGAAATAAATTTTGTGTTTTTCAAAAACGATATTCTGTGTATTTTTTGAACTTTTTTATAATAACTGTTTGTGTGAAAAAGTGTCTCTGAAAGGGAAAAAGGAATAGTCTACAAAGGCTATTGACTTAGCGGGTATAACCTTCATAATATTACTGAGCAGTCGCGGCGCATAATCGCTTTTCTGCCCGGATAACTATTTTTTCCAATAACTTAGGGAGCAAACATATGAATCAAGATAAACAAAAGGCCCTCGATGCGGCACTAGGCCAAATTGAGCGTCAATTTGGTAAAGGGGCAGTCATGCGAATGGGTGATGAGAATGCCATTCCAGATATTGAAGCGATTTCGACTGGCTCACTTAGTCTCGATATTGCTCTTGGTATTGGTGGCTTACCTAAAGGTCGAGTTGTTGAGATTTATGGCCCAGAATCATCAGGTAAAACCACACTGACGCTGCAGGTGATTGCGGAGTGTCAGAAGCAGGGTGGTACGGCGGCATTCATTGATGCTGAACATGCACTTGATCCGACCTATGCTGAGAAACTTGGTGTGAATGTTGATGATCTATTAGTGTCACAGCCTGATAACGGTGAACAGGCACTAGAAATTGCCGATATGTTAGTGCGCTCCAGCGCTGTTAATGTTGTAGTAGTTGACTCCGTTGCAGCGTTAACACCAAAATCAGAAATTGAAGGGGATATGGGTGATACCCATGTTGGTTTACAGGCGCGATTAATGTCACAAGCTCTGCGTAAGCTAACAGCAAACATCAAGCGCTCAAATACATTGGTTATATTTATTAATCAAATCCGCATGAAGATTGGTGTCATGTTTGGTAACCCAGAAACGACTACTGGGGGTAATGCACTGAAATTCTATGCGTCAGTCCGTCTCGATATTCGTCGTGTTAGTGCACTGAAACGTGGCGATGAGGTGATTGGTAATGAGACACGGGTAAAAGTATTGAAAAACAAAGTGGCGCCACCGTTCAAACAGGCGATGTTTGATATTCTTTATGGCGAAGGTATTTCGCGTGAAAGTGAAATTATTGAATTGGGTGTCAAGCAGGGACTGATTAACAAATCAGGTGCCTGGTATAGCTATAAAAAAGATCGCATTGGCCAAGGTAAAGAGAACGTACGTAACTACCTCAAAGAGCATCGTGATATTGCTGAAGAGATTGAACAGCAGTTGCGTGAGGCACTGCTGCCAAAGGCAGCTGCGGTGACAGAAGCTGCTGTCGATGCCGAGTGAAGCGATAAAAGCGCGTGAACGCGCGCTTTTGTTACTTGCGCGTCGTGAACATTCGCGCCTTGAATTGCTCACTAGGTTAAAGCGTTATGGTTTTGCTGATGAAATTGCTGCGGTAGTGGTTGATGAACTAGCAGTTTCCGGTTGTCAATCTGAGCAGCGATTTGCTGAACAATATATACACAGTCGTCAAAAGCGCGGTTACGGACCTATTCGTATTGAGCAGGAATTGAAGATGCGTGGAATTAATGATGGATTAATTGGCCACTATCTTGCTAAGATTGACTGGTTAGCGTTAGTAGCTGATGTACGTAAACGCCGCTTTGGTAATCAACTGCCTGACGATTATCCAAGCCAGGCAAAGGAGATGCGGTTTTTACAGTATCGCGGTTTTACCCAGGAGCAGATTTATCAACTGTATAAAATGAGAGAGTCATGAAAAGCATTGAAATTCGCCAAGCCTTTTTAGAGTATTTTGCTAGTAAAGGCCATGAAAAAGTCACGCCAGGACCACTAGTACCAACCAACGATAAGACGCTGCTGTTTACTAATGCGGGTATGGTGCAATTTAAAGAGCTATTTTTAGGCTTAAAAAAAGCCCCCTATGCTGCTGCAACTACCTGTCAGCCATGTATTCGTGCTGGCGGTAAACATAACGATTTGGAAAATGTTGGCTATACTGCGCGTCACCATACGCTATTTGAGATGTTAGGTAACTTTAGTTTTGGCAGCTATGATAAGCGTCAGGCAATCACTTATGCTTGGGAACTGTTAACTGAAGTTTTTAAACTGCCAGCGGAGAAATTATGGATCTCAGTTTTTCATGAAGATGATGAAGCAGAGAGAATTTGGCGCGAAGAGATTGGTATCGCAGCTGAGCGTATATCACGCTGCGGCGAAGAGGACAATTTTTGGCGTATGGGTGATACAGGCCCTTGTGGTCCCTGCAGTGAAATTTTTTATGATCACGGTCCTGAAATTGCTGGTGGTCCACCGGGTAGTGCAGATGCTGAAGGTGATCGTTATATTGAGATCTGGAATTTAGTTTTTATGCAGTATCAGCGAACTGAATCGGGAGAGCTGTTGCCATTAGACAAACTCTGTGTTGATACCGGTATGGGTTTAGAGCGTATCGCTGCCGTTCTGCAGGGTGTGCACAATAATTATGATACTGATCTATTCCAGCCAATCATTAGAGCAGTAGCGCAACTTGCCGGTGTTGATGATTTGAGCCATCACTCCTTACGCGTGATTGCGGACCATATGCGTTCAACACTTTTTCTTACTTCACAAGGTGTTTTTCCCTCTAATGAGGGCCGTGGTTATGTATTGCGGCGCATTATCCGTCGTGCACTACGCCATGGTTATCAACTTGGGCTTAATCAACCGTTTCTCTATAAACTAGTTGAGTCGGTCATTACCAGTTTTGGTGATAGTTATCCTGAATTAGTGCAGCAGCGTGCTGTTACAGAGCCAATGATTAAGGCAGAAGAGGAGCAGTTTGCCAGGACACTCGATATCGGTATGCGACTGTTAGAGCGGGCGCTAAAATCGGATGATTTAGCTAGCAAGCAGTTGCCAGGCGAGTTAGTTTTTAAACTTTATGATACTTGTGGTTTTCCGCTTGACTTGACTGCTGATATTGCTAGAGAGCGCGGATTTACTTTAGATACCGTTGGATTTGAACACTATATGAACAGGCAGCGGCAGTTATCAAAATCACATAGCCAATTTAAAATGGCCGTCGCTGACAGTGCCCTAGCAAAAATTGAGCAGAAGAGTGAATTTATCGGTTATGAGCAGCTCTGTCACCAGGGAGAAATTATTGCTCTCTTTGCCAATGGTCAAGCGGTTGAAGAGCTTGTAGAAGGTGAAGAGGGCGTTGTTGTGCTTGAGCAGACACCATTCTATCCAGAAGGAGGTGGTCAGGTTGGTGATAGTGGAATACTGCAGTGTGCTGACGGCAAGGCGTTCTATGTTGATGATACACAGAGACAGAATGATGCCATTCTACATTACGGTAGATTAAGTGGTGGCCAGCTCACTATTGGTGAGCAGGTTGAGGCAAAGGTTGACCAATCTCTGCGCCAGGCAACGGTATTAAACCATACTGCTACCCATCTACTTCATGCGGCACTGCGACAGATATTAGGAACCCATGTTATGCAGAAAGGTTCATTGGTTGAGCCTACCTATCTACGTTTTGACTTTACCCACCCTAAGGCGGTGAGCAAACTTGAGCTTGAATTGATTGAAGCGTTAATTAACCAACATATTCGCGCCAACCATGCAGCTAAGCTAGAGATATTGCCGCTACAGCAGGCAGTTGAGCAGGGTGCTCTAGCGCTATTTGATGAGAAATACAATGACAAGGAGGATGTTCGCGTTCTCACATTAAGTGATTTTTCCAAAGAGCTATGTGGTGGAACACATGCCAATCGAACGGGTGATATTGGTCTGTTTAAAATCACTACAGAATCTGCGGTTGCTGCAGGTATTCGTCGTATTGAAGCAGTGACTGGAGAGGGCGCACTCAAGTGGCTCAACCAGCGTTCACAGCAGCAGCATGAAGAAGCGCATGAACTAAAGAGCCAGCTTAAAGAGACGGCAAAGCATGTTGATCAGCTGCAGCAGCAACTGCATCAGCAGATTGGCCTTGGCTTGGCAAGCAGTTGCAAAAAAATAAATGATATCAACTTTGTATCATCAATAGTTAAGAATTCAAATGCAAAGTTGTTGCGTACTGTACTTGACTGCATTAAAGCCAAGCTCGATAACTATGTTGCAGTATTGGCAACTATTGACAATGATCGTATCAGTCTGGTTGTTGGTATTGATAAGGCATTGACTGGTCAATTAAAGGCTAATGAGCTGGCTTCACAATTAGCCCAGCAGATAGGTGGTAAAGCAGGAGGACGCCCTGAAATGGCCCAAGGGGGCGGAACCAAGCCTGATTGCTTGCCTCAAGCCTTAAACTGGCTAGAAGCGCAGATAAGAGATCATATAAGCTAAAAAGTAATCGATTATTTCATTATTATATAGTAGATTATTGATAAAATTTCTGCAAATATTTAATATAAGCCAATTGATTTTATTCAACAGGGTGATACACTTTCGGCAACTTTATATTCTATAATAATAGAGTATGAGCTAAATGAGAATTAAGTTACTTAGTTAGTTTAATAGCGGCTGGTGATGAAAACTTAGCAAAGTAGAGGTGCGACGGAGTTATCAGTGAGCGTTAAATGGCATTAAAAAAGGAGAGATTGAGATGTTAATTTTAACTAGACGTACTGGTGAGACCATCATGATTGGTGACAATATAAAAATCACCATGCTTGGTATAAAGGGCAATCAAGCGCGTATAGGTATTGATGCGCCTAAAGATGTAGCGGTTCACCGTGAAGAGGTCTACTATCGTATACAAGAGACCAAAGAAGGCAAAGAGAAGAAACATTATGACGAAGAGGGTGAATATCCACCGGAAGACACTCAATAAAGAGATATAGCGTTAATTTTATTGCGCCATACATTAACAGCTATATTATTTTCACATAGATATTGATTCCCTAAAAAGAATCTATATACTGTAGCTCTAGTTCTGCTTCGGCTAGGGGTAGGACAAAATAATGCAAATCGGAGAGATGGCCGAGTGGCTGAAGGCGCTCCCCTGCTAAGGGAGTATGGGGCTTAAACTCCATCGAGGGTTCGAATCCCTCTCTCTCCGCCAAAATACTCTTATACTTTTAATCAAGCGTTGCTTGATTAGAAAATTTACTTATAACATGGAGAGAGAGGGATGGACGCTGGCCTTCCTGGCCAGCG
>JANQHY010000018.1 GCA_028282395.1 Gammaproteobacteria bacterium | reverse complement strand
ATTTAATATTACAACCAATATTTGGTCGCTGGGTTAGATCAATTGGCTGATCAAGCAGTAAGCTATCAAGCGCCACAGATAAGCGATTCCCACTTGCTGGCAACCCATTACTTGGCGTTGAGGCATCAAACTGACCGCGATAGCAGCATTTAAGCTCACGATCAAAAACAAATAGATCTGGTGTACAGACAGCCTGATAAGCTTTAGCTACCTGCTGCGACTCATCATAAAGATAGGGAAATGGATAGTTGAGCTGCTGAGCCACCTCTTTCATTCGTTGTGGCGAATCCTCAGGGTAACCGGAAATATCATTGGAGCTAATGGCAATAAAACTAACTCCTTTATCAATATAGGTATTGGCAACGTTCACTAACTGTTGCTGGATATGCTTAACAAACGGACAGTGATTGCAGATAAATAGTATGACTGTTGCGGCCTCTGAACGCAACGCCTGTAGCGATAAATGCTCAGAAGAGACCATATCAGGTAAAATAAAGTCAGGGGCTGGCGTGCCAAGAGGCAACATTATTGATGGGGTAAGCGACATAGATATCCCTCCTCTACATAAAGCTAATCAAAACTTGGCGGAATAATAGCGCAAAAAAATAGCTTAGTCGAGATAATCCACCATATCTCTACCGGTCTAAAAATCCTATTTTTTCTCGTGCCTATTAAAATACTAGCTCTGCAACAGTCACTCGATTCAAATTGGAGAAGCGCTAAAGGATTTAGACCAATAGTAGAGATATTTTAACCATCGTGGTATGTTGCATCCTGGTAGCAAGGCCCGGGGAGAAGAAGGAGCGCATGAGCACAACAATAAAGCATCGTAAAGTCTTAAGCCTATTCAGTTTAGCTATGATTACTATTGGCTCTGTTGATAGCGTGCGCAATCTGCCAACGACAGCACTGTTTGGTGCCGCATTGATCTTTTTCTTTGCGGTTGCTGCCCTCACCTTTCTCGTTCCTGCTGGCTTAGTATCAGCTGAACTGGCCTCTGCCTGGCCGAAACAGGGTGGCGTCTATGCTTGGGTAAAAGAGGCATTTGGCGAATGCTTCGGTTTTCTCGCCATCTGGTTCCAATGGGTAGAAAACATTATCTGGTACCCAACGATTCTCTCTTTTATTGCTGGCACCATTGCTTACTTAATCTCGCCAAATTTAATGCATAACCGTCTTTATCTGGTTAGCATCATTGTTATTGTCTTTTGGGCTGTTACTTGGATTAATGTTCGCGGCATCAAAACCTCTGCCCATTTTGCTGCTTTCTGCACTATTTTTGGCCTGGTGATTCCAATGACATTAATTATTCTGCTTGGTGCTATCTGGGTTGCAATGGGTAAACCACTACAGATTGCTTTTGGCGCGCAGCAACTCCTCCCTAATTTGCGTGATCCCAATCTATTGGTCTCTCTCACTGCAGTCGTACTATGTTACTGCGGCATTGAAATATCAACCGCCCATGCACACGAAGTAAAAAACCCGCAACGTGATTTTCCTAAAGCGCTAATTTTTTCCGTGCTGTTTATCTTTATTACTATGGTACTGGGTGGTCTGTCGATTGCCATTGTGCTACCACGCCACCAAATCAGTTTAGTTGCTGGGTTAATCCAAGCTTTCAGCGCCTTTCTGAGTGCCTATCATATCGCCTGGTTAACCCCGTTCATGGCAGTATTTATTGTTATTGGCGGACTGGGTGGTATTAGCAACTGGGTGATTGCGCCAATTAAAGGCATGGTAGTCGCCTTTCGTGACATTGACTTCCCCATCAAGCCGTTGTCATCGCAAAATGCCCAAGGTGCGCCTGCCGTATTATTATGGCTGCAAGCAGTGGTAGTAACACTGGTTACCTCTGTTTTTCTATTTATGCCATCAATTAATAGCGCTTATTGGATGCTAACGGCGGTAGCATCACAGCTCTACATGATTATGTATATCATGATGTTTGCTGCCGGCATCTGGCTACGTTACAAACATCGCAATGCGATTCGTGCTTATAAAATTCCTGGTGGTAATTTTGGCATGTGGCTGGTTGCTACAATCGGTATCATTGCTTCCGCCTTTACGCTAGGAATTAGTTTTCATCCACCTGGCGGCATGGGCATTACCGATGCATTACATTATGAAGAGATGATTGGCGGCAGTTTATTGTTTTTTTCACTCACTCCAATCATACTCTACTTTTATTCAAAAAAATCTAAACTGCGTCGCACCTTGGCGAATGATTAATAGCTGTGATCAGAGTATGTCACTAAGGCAGATTAACTTTTATAAAAAGAGGTAACAATTATGTGGTTCAAACAGATTAAAATATTTCAGTTATCTAAAGAGATTACCTACAGCCCGGATAGCTTAGAAGAGGAATTGACAACAATGGGTTTTACTCCGTGCCTTCCTAGCTTCTCGCATGGTTTTGGTTGGGTATCACCTATTGAACTTGATAATGCGCCACTCATCCATGCGGCTAATCAGCGTTATATGTTACTGTGCATGCAGTTGGAAGAGAAAGTTCTCCCCGCAACCGTGGTCAGGCAGGAGCTTGATAAGAAAGTCAAACAGATTGAAAGCAGCCAAGGAAGAAAAGTCCACGCAAAAGAGAAACTCTCGATCAAGGATGAACTAACACACACATTATTATCGCGCGCATTCAGTAAACTATCGCGCATCTATGCCTATATTGACACAAAACAGAACCGCTTGATCGTCAATACCACAACAGAAACTAAACTGGAGAAGTTACTAACACTGCTAAAAAAATCGTTCCCAGCCACAACCTTTGATCCAATTGAAACAGAAAAGATCTCACCAATCATCACTAAATGGCTGCTAGAAAATCGCTCTCCCAACACGCTCTCTATTGAGAAATCGTGCCTACTGAGTGACCCTAACCAACAGAATCGCACTATTCGCTGCCAACAACAGGATCTATCGGTCAATGCCATTCAATCACTTATTAAGGATGGCTGTCAGGTTAACCAACTTGCTCTGAACTGGCAGGATAAGGTAAGTTTTACCCTGAATAATGACTTTAGCCTGAGAAGTATTCGTTATGACGATGAAGTGGTAGGATTAGCAAAAGAAAACTACGTTGATTCAATACAACAGGAGTTCGGCGCCAATTTCGTCATTATGACCGAAACCCTCGCACCGCTATTAGGTGAATTAGTTGACCATTTTGGCAAAGTAGCATAATCCTAACTCACGGCAACTGGTGTGATCATACTTAGCAATAAAATGGTAGTCACTCTTACCAAAGCGTGTTAGAATGGCGCTCGCTATAAGACGATGGCACTATCAGTTGCACATCGATCAAATCGGAGTGTAGCTCAGCCTGGTAGAGCACTACGTTCGGGACGTAGGGGTCGTAGGTTCAAATCCTGTCACTCCGACCAGGAAGCTTAACCACTGATTGATTTTCGATTACTTGCCTTAGTAGTCGATCAAAAGTTCATAATAATACGATGGCGTGTATTGACAAGGAAATTTCAACCTATTAAAGCACACCAATTAGTGTGCACTGCCCACTCTTCCCTTTGCTGCACATTGCAATCGCAACGCTGCCAAAAAGGAAACCAGCAATAGTAGACCACACCCTAACATTAATCGGTGAAAACTTGAGATGAATGCGTGCGCTGTCATTGGTTGAAGAATTTGCAGCATCGCTGCCGAAAAATGCGTTTGATGAGTAGCCAATCGCTGCACCCCTGATGCTACCTGATTTAATACTGCATGTTGCTGCGTTGTAACAGTGATAGTGCTTGCGGCCAGTAAATGGTCGAGTTGATGG
Organism: Gammaproteobacteria bacterium; assembly: GCA_028282395.1. Next base: position 8,492 of record JANQHY010000018.1, on the reverse strand, counting down.
CGACTCCATACAGTTAATAGCAGGCCGGAAAGCGCTACGCCGATACTGCTACCGATAAATCCATTCGTCAGAAATATCCCCATACCGGACCCACTTTTTTCCCGCGGTGTAGAGAGTAAAACTGCTGTGCCTGTGGCCGGAATCAGCAGAGCAATTCCTAGTCCCGCTAATCCTAATGCGCTCATTAGCAAAAACAGCGTGCCTTGCTGCTGAATAAAGCTCAATAGTAACGTACTTACGATTAAAAGAAGATTGCCTAACAGTATCGGGTGCTTAGGCCCAATTTTGTCAACTAACTTTCCGGCCGGGATCGAAGCAATACCACATACCAAAGTCATGGCAAGCAGTAGATACCCTGCATGCAATGCGGAAAAGCCAAGAAAATTTTGCAACAGCAAGCTTAAGGTAAACAGCAATACAAAATAGACACCATTGGAAAGAAAGCGAATCACATTTACTGAGCAGAAATCACGATTGGAAAAAAGGTGTAAATTTAATACCGGATGAGTTGAGCGCCATTCAATCACTGCAAAGAGTGCTAATAAGATAAGTGCGCTAACCATCAGTAGGATGAAAATGGCTGAACCAACGCCAAAACGGGTTATCTCATTTATTGCTGTCATCAGCGCCAATAATCCCATTGCAAAAATGGTAGCACCCAGATAGGGAATCGGCTCTTTTGTCAACGCATCAGGTTTTGGCAACCAGCAAGCGATCATGAATAGCGCCAGCAGTGCCAAAGGGATATTCAGTAGAAAAATCCAACGCCAACTAAGCAGGGTGATAATTACCCCGCCAACTGTTGGGCCAAGCGCCTGAGACAAACCTGCAATGGCGACCATCAAGCCAATAACAAATCCATGTTGATGAGGGGGAAATACCTGACGAACAACCACTAAGGCAACAGGAAACGTGAAGGCAATACAACTGCCTTGAACAATACGACTAATAATAATGCTCAATGGCCCTATTGATAAGCCCACTGCTAAAGATGATAGCGTAAAAACCACTAGTCCAGCTAAAAACACACGACGGGTTCCAAGAATATCAGATAACCGCCCACCAAATGCCATGAGTGATGCCGCTGCAATCATATAGCCGTCAATAATCCATTGCGCTGTTGATAACCCAAAATGGAGGTCATGAGCAATGGTGCTTAAAGCAAGGTTGGCCGCTGTTACATCAATATCTACCATCATAATAGCCAGTGCGGTGGCGAGAAATAACCACCATTTTTTATGCGCTGTAACATACATTATTTTACTACCCTAATTTATTAATGTTGCAATCAGTATAACATTTTGCTATCATTTATTCAATAGATTTATAAAATTTTATAAAAAATTATGAGTGATTTATTAAATATAAACTTTAACCTATTGAAAATATTGGACGCACTCCTCGAGCATTCTCACGTTACCGCGGCCGGTGAACAGGTCGGCTTGAGCCAAGCCGCCACCAGCAATGCACTAAAACAACTACGCCAACACCTAAATGACCCGCTTTTGGTTCGTGGACACGGCAGTAGCATGACACTAACGGATTATGCCAAATCGATTCGTAGCGATGTCAAACAGGTGCTCAGCCAAATTGACCAACTTTTTAATCCGGGCAAACCCTTTGTTGCATGCATGAGTCAACGAGTTTTTCATATTGCACTGTCTGACTATTTAAGTTTTATTATCATTCCCAAGTTAGCAGAGAAACTAAACCGACTGGCCCCTAAAGCACGACTCATTGTTCATCACCTAAATGATCTCAACGATGCAAAATGTTTGGAGAATCATGATTATGACTTGGTACTCGGCTCCTTCTCCAATGCACCAATGCATCTTGAACGGGAAAAACTTTATGAAGATCATCCCACCTTTGTGGCAAAGAAATCCCATCCTATTTTTAACATTCCATCGCAACAATTATCTCTCAAAGCGATCACCCATTATCCATTGATTATGGTCGCATTTAGCGATGACCCCAGTAACAATTACCTGGATCAATTGCTTAAGTCAGCAGGCTGTGATAAAACTGTCTCTATTTTAGTCCCGCATGCCTTGATTGCATTACAAGCCTTAAAAAAGGGGCAATTTATTACCCATACGGTCAAACGACTTGCAGAACCTATGGCAAAACAGCTTGGTCTAAAATTACTGTCAACACCCATGGAATTAAGGAAACCAAAATACTGTCAGCCTTACACGGCTTATCAATATTGGCATAAAACAATGACGACCGATCCTGCCCATAGTTGGTTACGTTCGCTGGTTAAAAGTTGTTCAATATGATTTTCACAGTAGAAGTTAATTATTCTATAAGATGAGCTGACGCTCAATCAAACCCGGCCAACGCTATTGATCCATAACCAGCAACTTAATTAACAGTTGAGTTAACCATTTTTCATAAGCATCAGGCGCCCACTCTCTTTCCATGACAAATAGTCGATACATATCACGACCAGTAAACGCCCATAAAATATCGTGTGCCTGAGACTGATTCACTCCTTTTATTAATGCTTTTTCTTTTACCATACGCTGAATCGTCTCTTGGAGACGTTGATAACGTCGCGCTTCATTAGCCGCTTCAATCGCTTTAAATTCTGCTGCCAACAATCCAGCACCACGATACAGATCTATCTGTGATTGCTCTGCTTCATACATCTCTCGGGCAATTTTCGCCGCGATGGCTAAACGCTTTTTCACACAGTCTGTCTGCATAGCCATATTTACTAGCGCTTCATATCGGCCAATCGGCATTGACTGATCCATGAGCATATGCAATATTCCACGCTTTGACTTAAAAAGTGCATAGATAGTCGATGCAGCGACTTTTGCTGCTTGAGCAATCTCTTCAATTTTAACGCCTTCAACGCCTTTTTTTTGGAAAAGCCGCTGTGCTGCCTGGAGAATACGGGCACGCGTTTTTTCTGCCTGTTTAGTACGCGTTTGCGAAATGTAGGCACGCCTCTTTTGACTCGACACCGTGCGCCTCCTTTTATTAAACGATTAATATCATTAAGAAGCTACTTGCGCTTGTTATTGCCTAAATAATCGAGCATCAAAAAACAACTCAATACAAATAATATGGGCGTTTTCAAGTGTCACCAATACAGCTGCTCGCAAATTTTTTATCGAGCCGTTAAGAGTCAAATCGAAATCATATGCTAGCATCACTTGATTACCGGACGAAAATCTTGAACGAATCGTTAATGATTGAATCATATTAGAGAAGGTCTCTGCTGCTGCCAGCACAGCTTCTAGGCCAGCCACTTCAGCAAGGGGACTAATTAGTGAAACATCTGGATGTAGACAGTCTTTAATAGTCGCTATGTCATGTTGCTGCATAGCAGCATAGTAACGCTCAACAACGCTGATATTTTCATTGCTCATGATGCACCTCAATGTAATTGTATTAAAGATAATTCATTATAGTAAACTATAATGAATATTGCAACTTAGTCTCAATCTTTTCAACAAGCTCAAGTGATAATTTCTGCTCTTCACTACGCTTACTGGCAAAATGGGTGGCGGCGCCTGAAAACAGCCCAGCAGTTATTGGCGCGGAAATCAATGCTGCAGGACCGCCTATTATTAACCCTACAACAAACCCCACTAAGGCACCAATGAATGTCATAATAGTGGTTCTTAATGCTGGCGACAGACTATACCAATAACCACCAATAACTTCTTTCTTATACTGCTTTATCGCAAGCAATCTGTCCTCTTTACCAGGACTGGAATCAGCTGTCCCACATAGTCCTTTCAATAAAGTTGCAAGACTCTGAAGAGCCTTGAACTCAACAATATAATTCTTACTATCTTTTTTAGCATTAATCTTCTCAAAAACTTTCGTTTTCAATCCAACTGAAATCTCATTAATTAATTTCCTTAATTCATCATTAAAAAAGGTATTCTCCTTTAAAACATTAATTCTTCGTGCAAGAACAACTGTTGTTTCACCATAACCATTTTCAGCAGCTTCCTCTAATACAGTCTCTGAATGAATACCTTTAGAAACAGGCCTATCATCTCTCTTTTTAGTTTCATCCAAAAGAGGAATCAATGGGTAGGTCCCCCCAAAACGATAACTCCCCAAAGATTGCATAATCTCATAGACTTCTAATTGATGACAGTTTGTTACAAGAATCAATTCAAGATTATAATCCTTTTCCAACAATGCAAGATCAGCGATCTTCTCATTCTTGTCCTTGCTATCACATTCTACTTAAAAAAAAGCCTTATTTTGGAAATTAACAAGATTGAAAAAATGTAATTTATTCTCATTAGTTGCTATTGTTACATAATTAGCTGATGGAAAAATCTTCACAATCTCTTCATCTTTCGCTAATCGAAAAGTATGTTTAGGCTCTTTCATCCTATGAAAAAGAGACCTAGCCTCCCTAAGGAAAATTGTATCAACGTACAGTTGATGAAGATTCGTTATAATAAATACTTTAAGATCATTATTTGTCCCTTCTAATAATGCAATATCAACGATTTTCTCATTTTTATCGTTAAAGTTTATTTGAACAATATAGCCATCATTAAAATTAGGCTTCTTCCAGAGATAAAGCTCATTTTTATTAGTCGCTACGGTGATATAGTAAGCTGATGAGAACATCTTTATAACCTTCTCATCTTCTTCTAACTTCAATGGAACACCTTTAAGATGATTAATTGATTGTGAAAAAAATTCAGTATTCACCATCTTCTTATAAAACTTCATCGGTGATCGCTTTAGCTTTATAGAATAATCGGAATTATAGTCCCACCCATTAACTTCATTACCCCAAGAACCATAGCCCCAAGAACGATTTAAAAAAGGGCTCTCGATGATAACAGCTTCTTTACCAATGTGAAAAAATATAACTTGCAGATAGCTCTGTATAATGCAAGAAATATCTCGCGAAACCTTTTTTCCCCCACTTTCAATAAAAGAAAAGGTTTCAAAAAAAAGTAGTGCGTTGTTACTGTACAATTATCTCTTTCCAATACTAAATATGTTGCCAATCGTACCTTATATTGACCCTTTATGACAAGATTATTGTCAAAATAGTCAATATTTGTTCAAAATATGGTTAAAATATAAATGATACGCGCTAGTTAATGGATAATTGAGAAAAGCTCGATATTTCATTTTTATGATTTGTCTTACCCGCTGTGGGCTCAATATCCCTAGTAAGTGTATGATTCCAAAGCATTGATTGTGTTTTAGTTAACGTATGCGCGGAATATTCGATATCAATATCTCGCCCTGACAAGGTCCGTTGAATGTCATCGAAAGTTTGTTTTGTTAACACTGTCTCATCATCGGCCAGAATAAGTGTTGTTTTCTGCAATGAGTTAGACTCCGCCTCCACACCGAGAGACACTGTCCCCTCTCCCTCGCACACCATTGTTAAACTCGCCTCACCTACCTGTTTATTAATTTGATAATTGACGTCATCAGAATAAAAGATCGTATCTACTAAATTAAGCAATAGACTGCTAATCAATATCACCGGTGGTGTCCCAATACAGATATCAAGGAATATTTTTACAGCAAACGTCAAATAGGGCGCGCCATGAATCAGGGCAAGTGTCAATCCAGCAATAAACGTTAGCGCAGTCATCCCAGTTATTATTGGCCATAACCAAAAAATTGCGCCGACTATCAATGACGTGCCGATTGCCCAGACCAGTGTTGCCATCAATAACTGATCACCATCTAACTCCTCAGAGCATCTGTACAACTCAACTGGATAGGAAAGTGGAAAACAGATAATATACCAAATAGTTTTAGTCGCCATATGTGTCAGACAACCAATCAAAAATGGAGCAAGACCTGCAAAGAAAAGTGCCAATCGTGCAGGAAAAGTTGATGCGGTTGAGTAGATTAATTGGTAGAAAAGAAAAAATGGCGCCAATGGCTCAATAACAGACAACAGATAGAGCTTCAGATTGTTCCATCTGCTGGCATTTCCCTCCGTAGGAAAAATCTTTATAGATGGCGACGGAAGAATCATATTGATATAAAAAAGCCAGCGATAATAATAACGAGAAGCTTGAGCTCTCTTTGTCTGTCTCTTTGCGCTTTTTATTGTTACTGCAGCTAATGCAAACATACCCTTTACTCCAACTTTAACCAGCTAGCTTGTGATTATCATGGCAGGGATTGTCGATAGATTATTATTTCTGGTCAATAGGGCAAAACCCCGATTTAATCCAAATTCGCTACTAGATTAGCGGCGCGGGTTACGGTAGGATAAAATAATGAGTACTTACGCAATCGGAGATATACAGGGCTGTTTCAGCGAGCTTGAGGCGCTACTCGCCAAAATCAATTTCTCTCCGACAGAGGATAAACTGTGGCTGGCAGGTGATTTAGTTAACCGCGGCCCACAATCACTTGCAACACTACGTTTCGCTAAAAAACTTGCCAACCATTGCCAAATTGTTCTTGGCAATCACGATCTTCATTTACTCGCAGTTGCTGGCACTAATCGTAAGCTCAATGAAAAAGATACGTTACAAGAGATTCTTGACGCACCAGACCGTGATGAACTCCTTAACTGGCTACGTCAACAACCACTGCTATTCCACGATGCCGAACTCAACTATGCAATGGTACATGCCGCTATCCTCCCCACCTGGGACCTTACCACTGCCCTTGCACGTGCCAAAGAGGTGGAAAGCATGTTACAGGGCGATGGCTATAAAACGCTATTAAGCCATCTATATGGCGACTCTCCTGATCTGTGGACAGATGATCTCAGCAGCTGGCCACGTTACCGTTTTATCACCAATGCCTTTACGCGATTGCGTTACTGTGATTCAGAAGGCAGAGTTATTCTATGGGAAAAACGCGCGCCAGAGAGTGTTTCACCCAATCTTATTCCGTGGTTTCGTTACCCCAATCGTCCAACAGCAGATGAGCGAATTATTTTCGGCCACTGGGCATCTCTTAACGGCCGCGCTAATCACCCTAATCTATTCGCCCTTGATACCGGCTGCTGTTGGGGCAATCGCCTGACAGCACTGCGTCTTGAGGACCAACAGCTTTTTTATGTGGAGAAAAAGTCGTGACAACTTATCTTTTTTATGACGTTGAGTCGACCGGTCTAAATCGCTGCTTTGATCAGGTGATTCAATTTGCCGCTATTCGTTGTGATAAAGAGCTACGCGAACTTGAGCGCCAGCAGTTTTTAGTCAAACTCAACTGTGATGTGATTCCTCACCCTGAAGCACTCATGACACATGAGATGGGTATCGACACGATTAACCAGGGCATCTGTGAATTAACCGCAATGGAAAAAATTCATGCGCTGCTCAACCAGCCTGGCACTATCAGCCTGGGCTACAATACCCTTAACTTTGATGATGAGTTACTACGTTTCTCTTTTTACCGCAATCTTCTGCCACCCTACACCCACCAATATGCTAATCAATGTTCGCGTATGGATATCTACCCGATTGTACTCTTCTACTATCTGTTCAAGCCAGAAGTGATTCAATGGCCACAACATAATGGCAATATTTCACTTAAACTGGAAAATATCAATCGTGAGAACCAGCTGGCTAGCGGTCGTGCCCATGATGCAATGGTTGATGTCATTGTCACGATTGAGTTAGCTAAACGCCTGATACAAGAGCGTGAAATGTGGGACTACATCAGTGCTGGCTTCAACAAGGCAACTGATCGTCAACGCCTTGATAAACTCCCCACGGCATTTAAATCCTATCATATAGGACTGCTAATTGCCGGCAACCTTGGCGCTGCAATGGCCTATCAAGCGCCAGTGCTCTCTCTTGGCACGCATCAGCACTACAAAAACCAAACATTATGGTTACGCTTAGATCTTCCTGAACTACGCCAAAGCCGCGTAGATAATGTGATTGATAACTGTTATGTGGTCAATAAAAAACTGGGGGAATCCCCCTTTATTCTACCTATGGCGCCACGCTTTCTTCATCACCTAAGTAGCGAACGTCAACAAGAGGTAGAACGCAACCTCAACTGGCTACAACAGAATGAGGATATTTTTAATGCCATTATCAGTTATTATCAGAATCATACCTACACTGAAATAGCAGAAACTGATATTGATGCCGCTCTCTACAATAGCGACTTTTGGAGTCCGCAAGAGCGTGCTGAAGCAGAACATTTTCATCAGGCAGATGCTCAACAGAAAGCTGAAGCAATTGCTACCATGCGTAGCCCACGCTTGATCAAAATGGCTACGCGCATTACTGGCCGTCACTTCCCTCAACAGCTGACTAGCGAACAGCAGCAAGAATTCACCAGTTATCTAAAAAAAATCTTTTCACAACAACCACCTATTGATTTTAAAGGCTTTCCACGTTACAGCCTTGATAATGCTATCAATGACATTAATCACTATCGCAAATCAGCAACATTAACCGAAGAGAAGCAGCAGTTATTGAATGGCCTCGATAACTATCTCCAAACACTTACTCAACGTTACCAATGATTAAGTAAGCATTTAACCATCAAAATTG
>JANQHY010000003.1 GCA_028282395.1 Gammaproteobacteria bacterium | reverse complement strand
TAAATAAAGTAACACTTCCTATTATGACGTATTCATACAAATATGTAAATATTATAGTCATTAAAGGTTTGTAGGATAATATGATATCAAAGCAACAGTAAGAGAAATAAGAAAGTTCTTTAACTTTCTCGTGTTGTCATTTAAATTATGGCTAATTGAATTTTATTGCTGAGGGTATGGTTTATGAGTAGTCCTAAGGTTTTGATTGTTGAGGATGTGAAAGTTGCACAACGGATGGTGGTATTGATATTGGAACAACTGAATTGCGATGTTGATACAGCAGATGATGGTGCGAGCGCTATCGATCGAGCAAAGCAATGTCGTTATGATCTAATTTTCATGGATCTGGGGTTGCCTGACATGGATGGTATTGAGGTGACTGAGACTATTAGAGCGTTGGAGTCGGCAGAACAGAAGTCGCCAACGCCAGTAGTTGCATTAACTGCGCATACTGCAGAGGCTTACCGTGATCGTTGCACGGCAGTGGGAATAAATGATTTTCTTGAGAAGCCATTGACTGTAGAGACTGCTAAAGCGGTATTGAATAAGCTGCTTCAGGAAAATTAGCTTGGCTAGTGGTGGCCACTATCAAGACGATTCATTCCATGTAACCGTCCTGATAATGATAACGCGATTATTTTTTGACTTTATCAACAATGCCGTAGCGCCAAGCTAAATGCGTTAACTTGACGTCGTTATCAACACCTAGTTTTTCAAAAATTCGGTAGCGGTAGGTATTGACAGTTTTTGAATTCAAGTTCAGTTCGCTGGCAATTTGCGTTACTTTTTTCGCCTCTAAGGCGATCATTAATACTACCTGCAGCTCGCGTTCCGAGAGTGAGTCAAACGGGGTCTCCTGACCAATGGGAAAGCGTGACAGAGCAAGTTTCTGAGCAATATCTGGAGCAATATAGCGTTCGCCCATATGGACAGCACGAATAGCATTAGCAACTTCGTTTGCACTACAATTTTTTGTGATATAACCAGAGGCGCCTGCTTTCAATAATCGAATCGGGAAGACTTCATCATGACAGGCAGTAAGGATAAGTACACGGATTGCGGCGTTATGTTTAATAATCTCTTGCGTTGCTTCGAGGCCGTCCATTCCTGTCATCTGGATATCCATTAACACAACATCCGGTTGTTTCTCTTTTGTTAATTCAATTCCCTGTTCGCCATTAGTTGCTTTGGCAACGACTTCAATGTCAGCATTGTTTTGTAACAATGCTGCCAAGCCTATGAGTAGGATATGATGATCATCTACTAATAACAGTTTGATCGGTGTCCCCATAACTTGCCCTACTTTTTATTGTTGATGAACCAAACTACAAAACAGTATATAGCCTTTTATAGACAATAGCAACAGATTGTCGTTTTCTAGGTATTCCGTTACAATAACGCGGTGTTGGAAGTTATTTGTATTTGAGGGAAGTTGATGAGAACAATAAGATATCATAATAATTATGGTACAGCGCGTATATACCTTTTGGGGGCAATTGGAACAGTTGTTGAGTGGTATGACTTTGCTATTTATGGTCATTTATCTTCTATATTTGCCCGACAGTTTTTTGCAGATAAAAGTCCATGGATATCATTAGTATTAGTTTACAGCATATTTTTTACTAGTTATTTAGTGCGTCCACTTGGCGCACTGATTTATGGCTATATTGGCGATAATCTTGGTCGGCGTACAGCACTCCTTTTTTCCATTGGTATGATGACGGTTAGTATGTTGGCAATGATGCTGCTGCCCACCAGCGATGTGATTGGCAGTATGGCACCATTCTTATTACTAGTTTTTCGTATTATGCAGGGATTATCAGCGGGCGGTGAGACATCGGGCGCATTAGTTTATGTATTAGAATCAGTTAATCGTAAACATTATGGATTATATGGCAGTATGACTTGGGGTATGTTGACGTTAGGTATTTTATTTGGATCAGGGGTCGTGGCATTGTTGGCAGGCGTATTAACCGATAGTCAGTTAGTTGACTGGGGTTGGCGGTTAGCTTACTTCATTGGTATTCTTCTCGGCATGATTATTTTCTTTCTCAGGTCATTTATGCCAGAGTCAATAGAGTTTGCACAAATGCAGGAGGCTGGGAGTCAGAAAGAGGACAATCAAATAGACAAATCACTGTTTAACAAAGTATTTCTTGAGTGCAAATCAACGATACTGATGATTATTGCTTGCGCAGCTTTACCGGCAGCCTCAACCTATTTTACTTTTTTCTATTTTCCACAATATACCCACCATTACTGGCATATAAAGTTGTCATCAGTGATGCTCTCCGACACAATTTTTGGTGTATTGTTAATTGGCATTAGAATATTTTTTGGTTATCTCTCTGATCGTGTGACGAAAAAACGGTTGATGGTGCTGTCTGGTATATGTTTCTTACTATTAAGTTATCCGATTCTTAGTTTAGTTGCTTTGAGCCGGTTTAATGCACTGGTCATTGTGCCAATGATATTAACATTTTTAGTCGGAATGTATGAAGGGCCGTTGCCTGGCGTGATGGTTAAATTATCGCCGCTACGAGTGCGTTATACTTTAGTATCATTGGGTTATAATATCAGTTTTGCCATCTTTGGTGGCGGGGCGATGTTAATCTCCTCGCTATTAATCCATTGGCTGCATGATCCATTGGCGCCAGCATTTTATTTAATGGTAGCTGCAATATTGTCATTAACAGCGCTTTTCCTATTACGCCACTGGAAAAATGTATAATAGTTGTGAGCAAGACAATAAGGAGAATCTGTGAAAAGAATAGGCTATAGCGGTCATTATGGTATTGCACGAATCTATTTTCTTGGCGCATTGGGAACAATTGTTGAGTGGTATGATTTTGCTATTTATGGTCATTTCTCTTCGGTTTTTGCGCGGGTATTTTTTGTTAATAAAAGCCCGTGGTTATCACTGGCACTAGTTTATAGTATATTTTTTGCCAGTTATTTAGCTCGGCCACTTGGCGCGCTAATCTATGGTTATATTGGTGATAATCTTGGTCGGCGCACAGCACTACTTTTTTCTATCGGCATGATGACGATCAGTATGCTAATTATGATGCTGTTACCTACTTGGCATACTATTGGGAATGTTGCACCAGTTCTATTGCTAATTTTTCGTATTATGCAGGGGTTATCAGCAGGTGGTGAAACAACTGGAGCATTTGTTTATGTATTAGAGTCAGTTAACCAGAAGCGCTATGGTTTGTATGGTAGTATGACTTGGGCAATGATATCTTGTGGCATTCTTCTTGGTTCAGGAATGGTGGCACTATTTTCTGGTGTCTTATCTGATGCACAGTTACTTGCCTGGGGTTGGCGACTGGCTTATTTAATTGGCGCAATTTTAGGAATGGTTATTTTCTTTCTTAGAGCATTCATGCCGGAGTCAGTTGCTTTTGCTCAAGCAAAACAGAATCAACAGGAGTCTGATGATGAAGACAAGCCATCGTTATTGACGGAGATTTTATTTAATTATAAGTCTACAGTTTTAATGATTGTGGCGTTTGCTGCACTGTCTGCCTCTTCATCCTACTTTACGTTTTTCTATTTCCCCCAATATGTTCATCATTACTGGCATGTCAAGTTATCATCAGTCATGACATCGAATACAGCTTTTGCCGCGATAATTATTGTGGCCAAAATGCTATTTGGTTATCTATCTGATTTTGTTGGTAAGCGTCGAGTGATGGTCTTTACTGCATTATGCTTTTTATTTTTTAGTTACCCTATTATTGACTTGGTATCGAGTAGTGCCTTGAATGCACTTATCATTGCTCCGTTTTTATTAACAGTATTGGTAGCGATGTATGAAGCGCCTATGCCGGGGGTAATGATTGAGTTGGCGCCATTACGTATACGTTATACTCTGGTTGCATTAGGATATAACATCAGTTTTGCTATCTTCGGTGGAGCAACGATGTTGATATCATCCTTGTTGATTCACTGGTTTCATACGCTTTTAGCTCCAGCATACTATTTAATGGCAATGGCAGCTTTATCATTGATCGCGCTTTTACTATTGCGTCGTTGGCGAGCAGCGTAATATTTTTTGAAGACTATTTGAGCCATACCCCTAAGGGCGGAAACCATCTTTCCAGCTGCGTAGAACATGAAAAACCTCAACGGCAGAAGATAGTTCTCTATTGGCATGGTTTTCAGCAGCGCGGATAACGGTCGGTTGTTGGCAGCGCAGAAAAGGGTTGGTATTTTTCTCTGTTGCCATATCAATCGGGACAGTGGGTAAATTTTGCCCAGTTAATGACTGACATTGTAAGATACGTTCACCAATTGCACCGTTATCAGGCTCAACAGTCTGCGCAAACGCAAGATTGGCCAGAGTATATTCATGACCACAATAGAGTTGCGTATGATCGGGGAGGGCAATCAGTCGCTCAAGTGAATGCCAGAACTGCTCTGGCGTGCCTTCGAACATTCTACCGCAGCCAGCAGAAAATAGCGTATCGCCACTAAAGATGAGGTCGTTACCCCAATAGGCGACCTGGCCGAGAGTATGGCCGGGGAGTTCAAGTACCGTCAGTTCGACACCCACCTCAAGGGCAAGTTTAGCATTATCCGCCATAGGGTTGGTGAGATGTGGAATCGTTTCACGGCTGGGACCATAAACTGGCGCAGAATGCTGGGCTAAGACACCCTCAATACCATTGACATGATCCCAATGGTGATGAGTAATTAGAATAGCGCTCAATGTTAGATGCTGTTCGGCAAGAAAGCGATTAGCCGGTTCCGCATCGCCGGGGTCAACCATTACACAGCATTGACTATTGTGATCAATAATTGCCCAGATATAGTTTGTTTTCAGAGCACGAATAGCAGTAATTTCTATCATGTAACTCTCCCTTGCAACAATCCCTAAACCAAGAGAGAA
>JANQHY010000297.1 GCA_028282395.1 Gammaproteobacteria bacterium | reverse complement strand
CTGTACATAATGGTCGGCAATTTGTGCCGATTCTCATTGTTGAGAATATGGTGGGGCATAAGTTAGGTGAATTTGCACCGACACGGACATTTAAGTGTCATGCCGGTGATAGAAAAACGAAGGGTAAATAATCATGCAAACAAAAGCAGTTGCTAGACATGTGCGTTTTTCTGCCCAGAAAGGTCGCCTAGTTGCCGATCAGATTCGTGGCATGGAAATTATGCGGGCAGTAGATCTATTAACATTTAGTGGTAAGCGTGCGGCTGCCACCATTAAAAAAGTGCTCGACTCAGCAGTGGCGAATGCCGAGCATAATCACGGTGCTGATGTTGACGAATTGAGAGTAAGTGCGATTTATGTTGATGAGGGTCCAACACTCAAACGCCATCGCGCACGTGCTAAAGGGCGTGCTTCAGGTATTCTGAAGCGCACTTGCCATATTACGGTTGAAGTATCTGACGAATAGAGGAGATAGTGATTCATGGGGCAAAAAGTTCATCCACATGTTATTCGCTTAGGCATTAACAAGACTTGGTCATCACGCTGGTTCCCTAAAAAAGGGGAGTTTGCTGAGAAATTGGGCCAAGATATTATTTTGCGCGAATTTTTGCATGAGCGCTTAGAGCAGGCTGGTATTAGCCATGTTGATATTGAGCGGCCTGCCCGTGATGCAAAAGTCACGATCTATGCAGCGCGTCCCGGTATTATTATTGGTAAAAGCGGTCGTGAGATTGAGCAGTTGCGTCAAGAGGCAAGTAAAAAAATTGGGGTGCCTGTCCATATCAATATCGAAGAGATTCGTAAGCCAGAAGTTGTTGCGGCATTAGTGGCTGAAAGTATTGCTCAACAATTAGTGAAGCGTATCTCTTTCCGTCGTGCAATGAAACGGGCAATGTCAAGCACGCTACGCGCTGGCGCGCAAGGTATTAAGGTTTGCATTAGCGGTCGTCTTGGTGGTGCTGAAATTGCACGTAGTGAATGGTCGCGTCAAGGTCGTGTCCCATTACATACTTTTCGTGCTGATATCGATTACGGTTTTGCTGAAGCAAAGACAGCGTATGGCATTATTGGTGTGAAAGTATGGATCTATAAAGGTGATGCAACCGATTACCAAACTAATAGTAACACTGCAACCAAAGAGAAAAGCCGTGGAGCTGCCGCCAATAAAGGTCAGCCAGCAGTAAAGAAAAATAGAGGAGTAGAGGGTCATGCTACAACCCAAGAATAGAAAATTTCGCAAAGATTTTAAAGGGCGTAACCGTGGCATTGCTACGCGTGGCAATCAAATTAGTTTTGGCGAATTTGGTATTAAAGCGACAGAGCTAGGCCGTATCACCTCACGTCAAATTGAGGCGGCACGACGCGCAATTACTGGTTACACCAAACGGGGTGCAAAAGTTTGGATTCGTATTTTCCCTGACAAGCCGGTGAGTAAAAAACCTCTCGAGGTTCGTCAAGGTAAAGGTAAAGGAAATGTTGAATTCTGGGTGGCGTTAGTACAGCCTGGGCGGATGCTATTTGAAATTGAAGGCGTTGATAGGGAAATGGCTATGGAGGCGTTACGCCGTGCGGCGGCAAAATTGCCAGTGAAAGTTGTGTTTGTTGATAGAACGGTGATGTAACAATGAAAGCAAGCGAATTAAGAGAGAAGTCAGTAGAAGAGCTCAATAAAGAGCTGCATGATCTATTACGCCAGCAATTTAATTTGCGTATGCAGAAATTGGAAGGCAACGTACGTCCCAATCTGTTTAAAGTAGTACGTCGTGATATTGCGCGCATTAAGACATTGTTAAATGAGAAGCAGCGGGCAGCGGCGTAGGGTAACGAATTAGATAGATATTGATGAGGTTAATATAGCGATGAGTGAGCAGAAAAGAGAGCGAGTACTACAAGGTAGAGTGATCAGTAATAAGATGGATGCGACGATTGTTGTTTTGGTGGAGACACAACGCCGCCATAAGCTCTATAAGAAAATTATTCGTCGTTCATTGAAGGTTCATGCCCATGATGCAGAGAATAGCTGCCAGATGGGTGATATTGTCAAGATTAAAGAGACGCGACCACTATCAAAAACCAAATCCTGGGCATTGGTTGAGGTTGTTGAGAGGAGAAACTAGGTAAAGTAAGTGATATTGCAGAGTTGCTCTGCAATAAGCGCTTCTTTTTTTATGTGGCTATGTTATAATTGGCCCCCTGATTTGGGGCAGTAAGGTAAGAGTAAAAGAACATGATACAGACAGAGTCGATACTTCAAGTTGCTGATAACAGCGGTGCGCGCCGAGTGATGTGTATTAAAGTGCTCGGGGGCTCGCATCGTCGCTATGCCCATATTGGTGACGTTATTAAGGTAAGTGTGAAAGAGGCGATTCCACGTGGCCGTGTTAAAAAAGGGGAAGTGGTTGATGCAGTCGTTGTCCGTACCAAGAAAGGTGTGCGACGTCAGGACGGTTCAATCATCCGTTTTGATAGCAATGCCGTAGTATTAATTAATGCGCAGAAGCAGCCAATTGGCACACGTATTTTTGGGCCTATTACGCGCGAATTGCGTAGTGCCTTTATGAAGATTATTTCTTTGGCGCCTGAGGTATTATAGGGGAGATAAGATGGCAACAGTGAAGAAAAAACGAGAAAAAATTAAGATAACGCGATGTCGCTTGAAAAAAGGTGATGAGGTCATTGTCATTAGTGGAGATGACAAAGGTAAGCAAGGAGCGATTGAAGCGGTAGTGCGCCGTGCTAATCGTGTCATGCTGCGGGTTAAAGGCATCAACATGGTTAAAAAACATGTGCGTCCTAACCCAAATACCAATGAGGAGGGAGGCATTGTGTCTAAAGAGGCATTAATTGATGCCTCAAATGTTAAGATTTTCAATCCAAGCTCAAATAAAGGTCATCGTATTGGTATGAAGACACTTGATGATGGTGGCAAAACACGCTGCTTTAAATCTGACGGCGAATTGACGGAAATTGAGGTTTAATTCTATGACAGCAAGGCTTAAAAATTATTATAAAGAGACCGTGGTTAAACAGCTAATGGAGCAGTTAGGCTTAAAAAGTATCATGGAAGTACCGAGAATCACTAAAATTACCCTGAATATGGGTGTTGGTGAAGGTGCGCGTGATAAAAAAGCAGTTGTTCATGCAGTTGAAGATATGACAGCAATTGCTGGTCAAAAACCAGTGGTAAATAAAGCACATAAATCGATTGCAGGCTTCAAAATTCGTGATGGCATGTTGATTGGCTGTAAAGTTACGCTACGTAATGAGCGCATGTACGAATTTCTTGATCGTCTGATTAATATCGTCATTCCTCGAATTAGAGACTTTCGTGGATTGAGTGCGAAAAGTTTTGATGGTCGTGGTAATTACAATATGGGATTGCGTGAGCAGATCGTATTTCCAGAGATTGATTACGACAAAATTGATAAACTAAGAGGGCTGGATATTGCGATTACCACCACAGCAAAAAATAATGAGATGGGTAGAGCACTATTACGGGCATTTAATTTTCCATTCAAAGAGGGGGCAGAGTAAGTTTTATGGCTAAACAGTCTAAAATTGCACGCGAAGAGCAGGTAGTAGAAACGATTCAGCGTTTTGCTGAAAAACGTAAACAGCTGTTGAAGAAACGCCAGGACATTATTAACCGTGGCGAAGATCCATGGGAAGTCATGTTGGAGTTACAAAAGTTACCGCGTAATGCCAGTCCAGTGCGCCATCGTCACCGTTGTCAGGTATGTGGTCGTCCTCGTGGTGGTCTGCGTGAATTTGGTCTTTGTCGCTTGCACTTTTTACGCTATGTCAAAATGGGACTGATTCCCAATGTACTGAAGTCAAGCTGGTAGTATTAATAATTGAGGTAAACAAGAGATGAGCTTACAGGATCCAATTGCAGATATGTTGACAAGAATCCGCAATGGTCAATCAGCCGATAAGGCAGAGGTATCATTGCCCTCCTCTAAACAGAAAACAGCAATTGCTGCACTATTGAAAGAGGAAGGATATATTCGTGACTATCGTGTTGATGATAGCAGCGCTAAACATGTACTGACGATCGTATTAAAATACCATCAAGGTAAAGGTGTGATTTCACGTATTAAGCGGGTAAGTCGACCAGGATTGCGTGTATATAAGCAGTATTCTGATCTGCCTAGAGTGATGGGTGGTTTAGGCATTGCAATTATTTCGACATCATTAGGAATCATTACCGATCGTGCTGCACGTCAAGCAGGTATTGGTGGTGAAGTAATCTGTTTTGTAGAATAAAACCAGGTAGTAGAAACGATGGCTATAACAATTACATCAAGAATCGGCAAAGCCCCTATAGTTGTGCCCAAAGGCGTTGAAATTAAGCTTGAGCAGCAACAACTGACAGTTAAAGGGCCAAAAGGGGAGCTGAAGCATACACTACATCCAGCAACTGGTGTGGTACAGAATGAAGATCAGTTGCAAATCATTGCTAATGACTTGGGCGCAGTATCGCGGTCAAAAATGCCAAGAAAAGATGCGGTTAACGCATTGTGTGGTACAACTCGCGCAGTCATTAATAATATGGTTGTTGGTGTCAGTGCAGGGTTCACAAAGAAATTGACAATGGTGGGTGTCGGTTATCGTGGCCAAGTCCAAGGTAACAAATTGGTGCTCTCGTTAGGCTTCTCCCACCCGGTTGATTATATGATTCCTGAAGGAATTGAAATTAAGATGGCAAGTCCAACAGAGATTGAAGTCGGCGGGATAGATAAGTGCAAGGTGGGCCAAGTCGCAGCAGAGATTCGTGGCTATCGACCACCTGAGCCTTATAAAGGTAAAGGGGTGCGTTATGCAGATGAGCATGTCGCACTGAAGGAGACGAAGAAGAAGTAAGCCTAATGGTTAAGCGGAGAGATTGAATGAATAAGAAACAGACAAGATTACGACGGGCGAAAAAAACGCGCGCTAGTATTGCAAAAAAAGCGATTGCTAGACTGGTTGTTTATCGGACACCACGTCATATTTATGCGCAGATCTTTACCAGCGATGGTGGTACCGTGGTAGCAAGTGCCTCGACATTAGAGAAAGCACTGCGTAGTCAATGTAAAGGAAATATTGAGTCTGCGACAAAAATTGGTGGTCTTATTGCTGAGCGTGCCTTAGAGAAAGGTATTAAAAAGATTGCTTTTGATCGCTCTGGATTTCGTTATCATGGACGTGTTAAAGCGCTTGCTGAGGCAGCGCGTGAAGGTGGACTGGATTTTTAATCATTAAAAGGTGATATTGTGGCAAGTACAGTAACAGTAGCAGTAGAAAAAAAAGCAGAGCAGCAGAGTGAAGAGCAGATCTCTGAGGGTCTTGAGAGTCGCGTTGTTGATATTCGTCGTACCACGAAAGTTGTAAAAGGTGGTCGTGACTTTAGTTTTTCAGCAATGGCAGTAGTGGGTGATCGTAATGGTAAGATTGGCTTTGGCCGTGGTAAAGCTAAAGAGGTAACCATTGCTATTCAGAAAGCAAATGAAGCCGCGCGGCGTAACATGCGTAACATTGACCTTAACGGAAATACCATTTTTTATGAAATGGTTGGGCGTCATGGTTCAACTAAAGTCTTCATGAAGCCTGCGGCTGAAGGTACCGGTATTATTGCTGGTGGCGCGATGCGTGATGTATTTGAAGTATTAGGTGTGCAGAATGTTTTGGCTAAAATTATTGGCTCGACCAATCCAGTCAATGTTATTCGTGCCACTGTCAAGGGTCTGGAGAGCATTGCAACTCCAGAATATATAGCTGAAAAACGCGGTAAAACCATTTCACAAATTTTGGGAAAGAAGCATGAGCAAGAGCAAGAAAACAGTTAAAGTAACGTTGGTGAAAAGTTTTCACGGACGCTTAAAAAATCATCAGGCTTGTGTCAAAGGATTGGGTCTGCGACGTATTGGCCATAGTGTAGAAGTTGAAGATACTCCGTGTACGCGCGGTATGATCAATAAAGTGAATTATCTACTACTGGTTGAAGAGGTGTAATATGAGTAATAATACCGACATTGATGTAAATAATAATAATGCGATAATGCAATTAAACCAGTTAAAGCCTGCGAAAGGTTCAAAACATGCCGCTAGACGTGTTGGTCGCGGCATTGGTTCTGGATTAGGTAAAACTTGTGGTCGTGGCCACAAAGGTCAGAAGGCACGCTCAGGCTCACGGTTGCGTCCCGATTTTGAGGGTGGGCAAAATCCACTCTATCGCCGGTTACCAAAATTTGGTTTTCGCTCTAGACAGTCAGCCTATGTTGGTGAAGTTCGTCTAGAGCAGTTGAACCATTTTGATGGTGAAGTAACACTTGAAGCGCTAAAAGAGAAAAGGATTATTGATAATAAAATCAAGCGTGTAAAAGTTATACTTAAAGGCGAAATTAAAAAGACAATCCGTCTTAAAGGCATTGTAGCGACAGCCGGTGCTAAGAAAGCGATTGAAGCAGCAGGGGGAGAGGTGGTTGCTTAGTAGGCTCTCGCGCTAAAAGTAACACCATTCATTAAATAACAGGAACGAATGGGTAATCAGTATTAATGGCATTTTCATTATCAAAAGGGGCGGCGCTAAGTAAAGCGGGTAGTGGTGAACTAGGCCAACGATTACTATTTGTTTTATTGGCTCTGGTCATCTACCGAATTGGCGTCCATGTTCCTGTTCCTGGACTCAACCCAAGTAAACTGCATCAGTTATTTAATAACCAATCGAATACGATTATTGGCTTATTTAATATGTTTTCTGGAGGTGCATTAATGCGCTTCTCAGTTTTTGCTTTGGGGATTATGCCCTATATCTCCTCTTCAATTATTATGCAACTATTGACAGCTGTACTGCCGAGTATGGAACAGTTGAAAAAAGAGGGCGAAGCTGGGCAACGCAAGATTAACCAATATACCCGTTATGGTACGGTTATCCTATCACTTGTTCAGGGCGCGGCCTTTACTAAAGTGATTGTAGCGCATGGCGCAGCACTCAATCCAGGGCTTGGCTTTTATATCATTACAGTACTGACCCTAATTGCCGGCACACTGTTTTTAATGTGGTTAGGTGAGCAGATCACTGAGCGTGGGGTTGGTAATGGCATCTCTATGATTATCTTCTTCGGTATTGTTGCACGCTTTCCTGGGGCGATTAGTCGCACAC
>JANQHY010000285.1 GCA_028282395.1 Gammaproteobacteria bacterium | reverse complement strand
AGTGGCGGCAAAACAGTTATTGCATTAGATCATCCTGATAACAAGCAACGCTATTTACAGCTATTTGCCCATACCTTAAACAAATTGAATGGTGCCTATATCACTGCGGTTGATATAGGCACTAGTGAGGAGGAGATGGCTATATTAAATACCATTACCCCTTTTGTCACCTGCTATCCTGCGATTGGTGGTGACCCATCTCATTATACTGCGCAAACTGTTCTTACTGGAATCAAAGCTGCCTGCCACTACCGTTATCGCAATGATTACTTTGAGAATAAAACGATCGCTATTCAAGGTGCAGGGAAAGTAGCAGCTGCTTTGGTAAAGCAGCTACGTGGCGAATCAAAATATTGCAAAATTCTGATTGCAGATAAATCGGTGCAACGTGCTGAAAAATTGGCACAGCAATTCCAACTAGATGTTATTGATCATAGACAAATTCATGCAATGCCCTGCCATATTCTTATTGCTGCAGCAGACTCACATCTGATTAGTGAGCAGCATATTGCCGAGATGTCATGCGATATTTTTGCTGCAGCAGCCAATAACCCCTTCTCTTGCCCCTATCCAAAATACTATTTAGCTGAAAAAATGATCACCTATCTGCCAGATTATCTTATCAACGGCGGCGGAGTCATCTGCTGTGCTTGGCAATACGGCATCATTACTGATATTGACAGTAAAATTGCCAATATCTATGATAGAGCGCGACACTACCTATTACGCCAACAGCAGAATAGCATTCTTGACACGCTACAACCCGCTGACTATCTAGCTACATCGTTACTCACTGCAGATAATGGTAAATAACTATCCGTTACTTATCTCTAAGTTTTTCAAAGCATAAGTGACTCAGCAATAATACACAGCCCAGTAGAACCACAATGAAGCAGATAATCATTACGATAGGAAAACAGTGTTCTATCGTCTGTTTAACTGTTGCCTGGTGTAAGTTATAAAAAATAATCCCTGTTATCGTTACACCAACGGTAGAACCAAAAAGGCTCATCATATAGAAAATACCTGATGCCAGACCACTTTGTTCAGGTGGAGAAGCTGACATTACTGCGGCAATTAACGCTGGAGAAACTAACCCATATGCGATACCTGCAAAAGTCAACAGAATTAGATCAATCTCCAATTTGTCATATTTGGCAGTAATAGAAAAAATAGAAAAAACCAGTAAGAAAATCACCATGCCTGTTACTGCAATGGAGACTTCGCCAAACTCTGCAACAAGTTTACCGCCAATTGGGGAAGCAATTCCAACCATTAGTGACATCGGCAGAAAAATTAGTCCTGCTTGTAGCTCACTATAACCAAGTGCTATCGTTAAATAGAGCCCTAAAATAAAAAACAGCACATAAAAAGAGAAGTTACTTGTCCAGCGCACCATACAATAGACGACTAAACAACGATTAGAAAAAATTTCTAACGGTATAATTGGAATTTTTGCCCGTTTTTCAATCTTAATAAAACCGATTACTGCAATTAACGCCACTAATAGCAGACCAACAGCAATAGCCCAGTGCGATAGCCCATCTTTAAACTGCTCTAAACCATAAATCAGCGCCACTAAGATAATAACTAAAACTATTGCGCCAACGATATCAAATTTCTTTGCTGGCTTTGCGGTTTTTTCTACCTTTGGCTGCTCAAGCAGAATTGGCTGACGGCATAAATAGCGAAAAATCAAAAAAATTAATAGTAATCCGATAGGAACATTTAGCATAAAGAAACTGCGCCAACTCAAATATGTTGCAATAAAACCAGCAAGAGGTGGTCCGATAGCTATCGTTACGCCAACAATGCTTGCGATGATTCCCGCTATTTGGCTTTTTTGTTCTGGTGTTGTGCCAACAAAGGCGATAGCTGTCATATTTGGGTAGACAATAGCGGCACCAACACCTTGTATTACACGCGCTAATAATATCTCCCAACCATTCCCCGCTACGCCACCTAGTGCTGAACCCACAACAAACACCAGCAAACCAATCATGAATATACGTGGTTGTGAATAGAGATCACCAAGACGCCCCGCAGTAATCATTAATGAGAAAAATGCTAGAAGATAGCCCGTTGCCATCCATTGAATTTGTGATACGGACAACAGTAAACTTTTAGACACAGCAGGAATAATAACCGGTATACCACTATATTCAACATTAAATAATAGAATTGAGCACGCTATAATGATAAGTGTTAACCATTTCTCTTTCATAGTTTTGCAACCGAATTAATTCCAATTAGCATAAAAGTCTCTCATACTATTTTGCTTATTCTGTTTCAAAAAGATGATCCAACCAGAGTTGGCTAATCTGTTCACTCAGGCGATTTTGAATTAAGCGTTGATCGATATTATCAATATCAATTAACTCTAAAGGTTGATCCTGCCAGGAGCAGCCAAAAACTGCTTTGCGACGCTGGCCCGTTTCAGGATCAATCTGCCACTGTAAACACTGTGAGCAGACCCCTTTTAACATACACTGCATCGGCACATAGGCAGAAGCAAACAACCGCACTGAAGGTCTAAAATGTGATTTTAGTGACTCCTCGTAGAGTTGACGAAATCGACGTAACAGATCACTATCACCAACAACAGTTACTCGATTGACATGCGATAATAGTGCCATGCCCTCCTCTTCAACCATTAGTTGTTGCAATAGATCGATTGCATCACCAACTATCGCTCTATCGTGCTCACGTTTAACGCCAATAGTTTCACCATGAGCGAAAGCAAACTGCGCCTGGTCAGTTGCCGCCTCAATTTCATCCTGACAATACAGTGTATTCGCATCGGCAAACGCACCAATATAGATAACACGATTGCCCGCTGCCCGCCATGCTGGACCAACAGCACGTATATAGGCAAGGCTTAACAACCCACCTACTACTAGAATGGTTGACTGGTTATCAGGAATTTTACTTCGTACGCCGGTCGGTCCCATCAGTGCCAGCTTCTGCCCAGGTTGAAAACGATGACACAGGCGTGAACTAGCACCACATTCGTCTACCATCACTTTTAATGTTCCCTGTTGTGGATCAACATCAAATGCTAATAGTGCCAAAGCTTCTGTTTGCAACTGTGTGCCATTAATCGTCTGTGCCGTATTAGCAAAATTTTGTAAACGCACAAAGTGGCCAGGCTCGAACTGCTGTACGACCAATGGCGCCTTGATCGTTAATTCGACAATATGTGGGTGACAACGTTCAACTGCGATGACTTCAGCATTAAAAAGTTGTTCCATCCGTTGTGCAAATGGCTGATACGCTTCAATGCTATCAGCTTGACTATCATTTTCATCAAAAAGCTGGGAAATTTTCGGCCAGGTGCGTGCTGCGGAAGCAATTGCTTTGACAACGCTACCATGAAATAGCGGATGTGAATCACCAATAAATGAAACATAACGACCGTCATGATGGTAAGAGGTAAATGGACCAAAATCATCAGCCTTAACATGCTCAGCCTCGGCCACGGCATGAAGTTCACCCTGGCGCCACTCATACGGCTGATACTGTAGACCATCACGTTTAAAGGTGCCCTCATGTTCAAATTCATAGGCAATATTCAACCGTGCTCCGGTCGCAACAAGCAGTGAGCGCACCGGCAGTGTGCAACTGTCATCACTATTATGCCAAATGCCATTTTCATCTTTTAAACGCCGGCGACAAATAATCTTCTCAATATAGCCATCATCATCGAGTACTGCTTTTTCAGGCTGCAAGCCTTCGAGATAAAAGACGCCCTCTTGTAAAGCTTTCGCTAACTCTTCATGATTGGTGAGATATGCTGGTGACTCCTGCATACTACGACGATAGAGAATAGTAATACCGCCCCATTGATGAATTAATTTAATTAAATTCGGCGGCTGTTGCGCTTCTGCAGCGCGTTGACGCTCAGCACGGAGTGCACGACCATGTTCAAGTAGCTCGGTCAACATTGTCTTTTCAGCATGACCTAAGCGCTGTTCAATTTTTTCCTGACCATAACGTTCAAATAAAATCTCATACTGCCACAGGAGCTTCTCCACCTGCTTAATATAATAGGCTTGCGCTTCGGTAGCAGTATCAACAGCAGTGAGTCCACTACCAACAACAATCGCGGGTAGACGCAACTGCAGATTAGCTAGACTGTTACTTTTTGCTGCGCCAGTTAATTGTAGCGCCATGAGAAAATCATTTGCCTGACGGATACCTGGCGCTAAACTGCCAACAATCGGTAGTGCTCGTGGTAACCCAGCACCAACAGCCACCGTTAAATGGTCAAATCCCAATGCCCAACTCTGCTCAACAGTAATGCCGCCACCAAAACGTACACTGCCAAAACACTGAAAGTAGGAGCGGCGCATTAAAGTGAGATAAATAAGTTTGAGAAAATTTTTATCCCAACGCGCCGTAATACCATACTCCGCCACACCGCCGAAACCGGTAATGAGACGCTCACTCAACTGCTCAGTCATTGCCTGATAATGACGAACTGGTTGTGTTAACAGCTCACGATCAAGTGGCTCTATTTTTAATCCATCAAACCCAACCACAGCAAACCCTTCCATAAGCAGATGGTGTGCCATGGTAAATCCTGCTGGACCCATACCGGCAATTAATACTTTTTTGCCACGATATGCTTTCGGCAAAAATTGTCGCTGACGTAATGGATTCCAGCGTGCTAGCAGATGATAGATCTCAACACCCCATGGTAAGTCCAATACATCGATCAAAACACGTGTCTCAATCTGTGGTGTATCAACCGGATCCTGTTTCTGGTAAATACATGCCTTCATACAATCATTACAGATTCGATGACCAGTAGCTGGACACATGGGATTATCAACCATAATCATCGCCAGTGCACCAATAGTATGGCCATCACGTTTTAACTGCTGCATTTCAGATATTTTTTCATCAAGCGGACAACCCGTCAGTATATTTCCCAATGGATTGCGTTTAAACGTTTCATCATTATCTTTTTCTGGGAATCCCTTTGAGCAAAAATCGTTACCATTATCATGACAATAGAGACAATAATGTACTTCGTCCAACACTTGACTTGCCGTCATTCGTTTATCGGTCAAATCAAAACCATCGCGCTGATTTAGTTCACCAGCATGTACTTGACGATCTACTGTTATCGCCTCTTCAACAACTGCAATCGGAATCAGTCGCTGATAATCACGTCGATTAGGAAATTTAAAACTGATCCAGCCTTTAATCGCTTTCTGTCCAGTAGAAGTCTTCATGGCCTGAATGCACCACTGGGTCAATTGCTCTATTTTGTCAGAGTTTGCAACCTTATCTTTAAGTAAAATATCGGCATAAGCCGCTATTTTCAGCTCTTTTTCTGTGGGCGATGAGCCGCTATGATCAACTTGAGAATTGAATCTAATTTGTGAAATATCCTTTTCAAGCTTTTGATCTAATATTGAAAAATCCTCTAGCTGCTCTTTTTTAGCTAAGCGCCGCCGCGCCCGTCGCTGCACAATCCATTTTTTAAATGCAAATAGTTGCCGATAATCATTAACCTGTTGCTGCGAATGCTCAAACTCTCTTTCAATAGAAAAGAGCTCAGCTATAAAAAGCTCTAACTCTTTTGCCACAGCAATGAGCAGTGTTGATTGCGCTAATGGTAAAAATACCTCTCCTTGGCGATAACGTTGTAGATCGTTATGAAGGTCAGGATGACTCTGTGCTAGCATAGCAAAAAATTGCTGATCAAGTGCTAGCAGCTTCTCCCGTTTAAGCAGCGATGCAAAAGTATCGCCATCATGTAATTGCAGTGGATCTGACATAGTGTGATTGTCTCTGATTCCTAGCAGCGGTGCAAGGAAATTAGGCTCTGTCAAACTAGATAACTATTGCTGATCAGGCCCACTTACGCTACTGCTTACTGCTGTACCAGTATTAGCATTAACTAATGCCTCCGCCTCTTCATCGGTAATCTCCTGTTCATCCACTTTAGGCTTAATTAACAGCAACCGATAAGAGGCCTTATTACTACTGGTTAATCGCACTGGCAATAGATCATCATCAATAGTGATCTGGCGATAATGATACGGTTGTAGCGCTGATATTAGCGCTTCATTGGCTTCAGCCATCTCAGTACTAACCAGTTCATGGAAGAAGTGATGGTGGCCATCTTTATAGTACAGTGTGCCAACCCATAGCGGCTGGCTACCTGGCGTTAAACTGATGTTAGCTGGCCACAAAAATAGTAACGCCCGTTTACCATCTTCTTGTGTCTTAATTGCAATTAAGGCTGGCAAGTGGTCGCGCTCTAATCTCTCTGCAATAGCAATCGGTTGACTACTCTGGCCTTTTTCTGTTGTGACATTAAACAGTGTCACAATATGATGCACTGGCAGTAATTGCCAATGTGCCGCTGTCAATGTCACCGCAATGGGCTCTAATTCACCGGCCCATTGCACATTTAACACTTGCGCTGGTCGCCCTAGCCGGGTTGTCCGATACAGTGGAATAGTTTCTGCATGACGATGCTGCCACCAATCACTCTGCGCTAACTGATAATTAGGCCATACTGGGCGATAATCATGTACCATATCTTTATAGTGGCGC
>JANQHY010000277.1 GCA_028282395.1 Gammaproteobacteria bacterium | reverse complement strand
ATTTTCTCTTGCGATCCAGAAGCGATTGTTAGTGGTTTTCTTAATAAGATTCGAGGTCGTCGTGCTAATAAAAATCGTAAGCTCTCAGGTGTTGAAATGGAGAAATTAAGAAATTCACTGCCTAAGAATATAGGAAGAAAACGTAATAGCAGCAATAGAATAATTTCTTCTACAAAAAGCTCTCCAATGAAAAAATATGGGTTGAAAGAACTTGATCAAACAAAAAGTTATTTTTCTCATAATAAGTCTAATAAAAAAAATACTATAGGGAAAGATCGCCGCTTTGCGGGTGTTACTCATTCTTACAAGTCGCGCCTAAGTAAGCATAAACCAGAGCAGCAGGAATCAATGCCTTCTCTGAAACTCCGTATTAATGGCTAGAGTATATAGCTATATTCGAAGTAGATTTCTCCTTTTTCTCTGAATTATCTAGCACTGTCTCTTTATACAAAACATATTGATATCTATATTAGCTCGGTAGCAATAGTCATTGCTGAAAGAGTTTTCAGTTACTCTATCTTGATAAGAGCGAGTTTTTGCGCTATATTGAGCCATCATAACAGAAATATTGCTATTCTTATGAAAAATAGGGGGCATGGTGCGATCGTTTTTAGTTATTTTGCGTGATAAAAGTCAACAATCGTTGTCAGAGTCATTATTGCTACAGCATGTTAACCATTTGAAGCAGCTGCAACACGAAGGTAGTTTAACTGTATGTGGTCCATTTGTCGATAATTCTGGGGCCGTATTGGTGCTCCAAGCAAATTCGGTAGAAGAGATTAATGATTTGGTTCAGGCTGATCCCTTTATTAAAGAGAAATACTACTTAGATTATACAATTACTGAATTTCATCGAGCTGATGAAACTAATCAATGGCTCATGAATTGCTAGTAAGGTGAGAGTTTTCGGCAAGAATTGATTGGCCACCATCAATAATAATGTTCTGGCCCGTAATATTTTTTGCTTGATCTGAGGCAAGAAAGAGCACCATTTTAGCAATATCATCAGGTGTAATAAAGCGGTTAAGTGGAACAGCTTGTAGCTTTTCTGCTATTTCCTCGTTAGTTAACGATTCGGAATCATAAATTTTACCAGGGCTAATACTATTAACATTAATATTATATGGCGCTAGCTCTATTGCAGTGGTGCGCATTAGGCCATTTAATCCGGCTTTTGCCGCAGCATAAGCAGACATATTGGGAAGTCCAATAGTCTCGCCGGCAATAGAAGAGATGAAAATAATTTTACCGTGCTGCTGTTTCTTCATTGTTTTAATACATGCTTTTGTAAACAGAAATGGACCAGTTAGTGTTGTGGCTAAAGTGTTGTTCCACTCAAGTAAACCTAATGATTCAATTGCTTTGTAAGGATAGATGGCAGTATTTTGAATAATACAATCAATGCGCTGGAATCGTTGTTCTACCTCATCAATAATCTGAGGAACTGTATCGGTATTGCAGATGTCTAGAGTATAAGTGGTAACGTTTGTGTTAAGTGTATTGGCAAGATTTTCTAGCTTAGCCGTAGAGCGACCAATGAGAATAAGATGCGCATGATGATTATCAAATAGACGTGCCACAGCATTACCTATCATGCTGGTTGCCCCAGTAATTATGATGACCTCTTCTTTCATAGTATGTTCTCTAGCGTTTAGAAATCATTATTGTACAAACAATAGAATTGTAAGTAAATAATCATTTATCTATGTGAGAGAGTAGGTGAGGATAGGAAGTTGACATAATAGTGATAGGGTGTTATTTCTACAGTAATTCTGTTTAATCGTTAGGGAGTGAGGATATGAAAATTATTGTTGTTGGTGCATCTGGTACTATTGGTCGTGCAGTTGCAGAGGAAATAGCGCAATATTCTCATGAGATCATTACTGTTAATCACTCATCTGGTGACTATCAAATTGATGTGGCAGATGAGGCTCAGATTAAACAGGTTTTTACAGAAATAGGCCAATTTGATGCACTCGTTTCTACTACTGGCAAGGTGCATTTTGATCTTTTGGAAAACTTTGATCGTGATAAATGGTATCTTGGCTTGAACAATAAACTGATGGGGCAAGTTAATCTTGTTATGCACGGATTAAAGCATATCAGTGAGAATGGCTCTTTTACGCTAACCTCTGGCTTACTGAATCGTGATCCTATCGTCCACGGCTGTTCAGCAGCAATGGTCAATGGCGCCTTAGAAGGGTTTGTGACGGCTGCAGCGATTGGTATGGCACGAGGTGTGCGTATCAATATAGTTAGCCCTA
>JANQHY010000269.1 GCA_028282395.1 Gammaproteobacteria bacterium | reverse complement strand
GATATCTATCAAAAAATTACTATCGAACAGGTAATTGAAGCGCATGCAGCAAAAGGGGGTACCGCAAAAGCCTCTGTGATAGAGCAGTTGGAAAAAGCGCATACTAGCTTAGAAAAAATAAAAGTTTGGTATGATGATAGAGTAGCTGAGTTGGTATAACTATCTGCTAGAGTAATGTATTTACACCAAGTCATGGAAGTTCGATAACTTAACGTACCTATTGTTTATAGTTGGTGAAGATAAGTATAAAAATGCGCTTGACATCTATTTAATCTATGTGATATTGTTAGCGCAATGAATCGCACTTTTTAGTTTTATATAAACTAACCAAACAGTTATCTTTAATTATAATAATATAGTTATGTTTATTTATCATTATTTAGTATTTGTTTCAATATCTATATTATATATAGCAGCTCCAGGTCCCGCCGTTTTTTTGGCAATTAATCGTGGTGCAGTGCATGGTGTTAAGAAATCATCATTAACATTATTAGGTAACTCTACTGGATTGGCAATAATGGCTTTCATATCAGCTGTTGGAATTGGTGCGATTATTACCAATTCGCCAATATTGATGCAGGTTGTAAAAATAGTTGGCGCACTGTTTTTATTATATCTTGGTATAAAAATGGTGGTGTTAGCAAATAAAGTAAAGTTGCTGTCTTCCACTGGTCAGGTTCATGCTTCGAGTAAGTCGTCGTTCTCTTTTTATAAAGATGGTGTAATACTCGCGCTAAGTAATCCGAAACCTATTATCTTTTTCACTTCGATTTATCCCCAGTTTATTTCCTATGGTGCGCATCAATCAGTGCAGTTTTTTATTTTGGGTGCCAGTTTTTCCATACTCTCATTTTTCCTACTATCCTCTTACGTAGTTATATCGCGACATACATTTGGGCGACTCATGACACAAAAGCGTATAATAGTTTTTAATTGGATTTCCGGACTATTACTTATTGCTATAGCAATGGTATTAATTCTGTCAAAACTGTAATGCCTTCTTGCTAATTTGCTTTGAATAACTATTCTTATGTGTTCATCTCTTTAAGAAGTTTATTGGGAATCTACCTTATTAGTTGCTTTACCTGATTTATTTTGCTATTTAATGTTGTATCAAGCGGCTATTAATAGAGGCATTAAATAAATAATTACTTATAGAATAGTTATAAAATCTTTTACATTATATAATATCTATTCAAAATAGGCATTTTATTTAATTTATCTTTAAGTGTATATCAAGAAGTTAGATAGAATATGATTGCGGAAAAGGTGCATTGTATTTGTTTATATGCTTGATTGTACAGCATATAGTTGTATTGTAATCAAGAGCAGGCGGAAATGCTGGTAATTTGCCATAAAATCATTTATGATGCCAGTCAATATCTATCAACAGCCAGAAATAGGCTGAAATAATCAGTAAGTGAGGTGTTAATACAAAATGTCTTCAGACAAATCTCCCAGTTTATTCGCCGCCATTGGAATTGGTATCTGCTGTATGATTGGAAGTGGGGCACTGTTTTCCGCCTATTATGCAGCTAAATTCGCTGGAGGTATTTCAATAATCTCTTGGGTAATTGGTGCGGCATTAGCATTACTGATCGCTTTTATGTTGGCTGAGATCTCAACCATGTATCATCAGCGTGGATTATTTGCGCGCTTGCTCTCTTTTAGTCACCATCGTGATTTTGGCTTTGTTTTTGCGGTTTCTGTCTGGTTGGGCGTCGTATTGACCATGTCCTCAGAGGCGGTTGCCACTATTCAGTATTTAAGTACTATTTCACCCTCAT
This sequence comes from Gammaproteobacteria bacterium, assembly GCA_028282395.1. The sequence continues at coordinate 7,932 of JANQHY010000269.1, read as the reverse complement.
GGAAGCCTTACCTATTTCGTCATGATAATTTAACGCTGTTGGGGACAGGGGGTGTGGTTGTATTAATTATATTATATGGCCTACTGAATTACTGGGGGATGCAAGTATTAAGTAAAGCGAATAACATTATGGCAGTAATAAAAGTGTCTGTCCCCGTTATCGTTGGTCTTTTATTATTGTTTAGTGCTTTTCATAAAGCAAATTTCACTGGCTATCATAATAGTTTTGCACCTTATGGTGTTGGCCATGCGTTTAGTGCGGTCATTACCTGTGGGATATTTTATGCCTTTTATGGTTTTAGCTCGATTGCAACATTCGGCTCAGAGTTAAAAAATCCGCGCCGAAATATTCCTATCGCCTTAGTTGCGTCGGTCCTGATCTGTTTGCTGCTATATTTATTGCTGCAAATCTCTTTTATCGGTGCACTACCTCCTGATATGGTCAAAAAGGGTTGGCATCAACTTAACTTTACCTCGCCGTTGGCAGAGCTGCTTATTTTATTAAATTTAAATGTTGGTGCCTGTATACTCTATTTTTATGCCGTTATCAGTCCATCTGGTGCAGGTATTACCTATACAGGTACGGCTACACGAATGTTTACTGGGATGTCGCGAGATCGGCAGATGCCAAAATTCTTTGATAAAGTGCATGCGCTGTACCGGTTGTCGCGACCATCACTGGTGCTAACCCTAGCTATCTCGATCGTTGTCATTCTTTTCTTCAAGAATTGGCAAAAAGTGGCAGTGCTAACCAGTGTCTTCTATGTTCTATCCTGTTTGAGTGTGCCAATATGTTTTGCCAAGCTGAGAAAAAGTGAGCCTAATAAAGAGCGGCCGTTTAAGATGCCATTTGGTCGTAGCATTAGTCTTGGACTATTCCTTTTGCTTAGTTATTTGTTGATTCAAGCTGATGGTAAGATGGTTCTGACGGCATTAATTCTGCACATTATTCTGTTTTTAATTTACACATTCAGTTTCTATCGTGGGAACTATTTAGAGATGGGGAAAGCACTGCTATCTTCATGGTCAATTTTTGCATACCTAGTTTTCGCAACTCTGTTTAGTTATTTACGTAGTGCTGGGGAGCTGGATAAGAATTGGTTATTGGCGCTCTTTTTTCTAATTTCGCTCATTCTTTACTTCTGCTTAATTCATCAGCGCTGCTATATGAATTGTCAGACGGGTAAAGCAGATAAGTAGCTCTGCGAAGCAACGCTAATCGAGTATAAATCGTCTCTTATACTTTTGTGTATTATTATACACTGTTTCCTCATTTTCTATAAAGACTTATGGTATGATGAAGAGAATTTGTTCAATAGGATAGGATGAGGATAATAGAATAATGAAGACAGCTAGTAGCACTTACTTAAAACTACTGCCTCTATCAGTAGGTTTTGCGCTATTTGCCATGTTTTTTGGTGCGGGGAACCTGGTATTCCCACTGGCTATTGGGACTCATGCCGGTCATGATGTTATTGCGGCAATTCTTGGCTTTTTACTTGCCGGTGTTGTAGTGCCATTTCTTGGCTTGTATGTTATCTCTCTCTACCATGGTAACTATATGGAATTTCTTGCTAACTTAGGCAAGATTCCAGCTTTTATCGTTGCGTTACTGTTAGTTTTTTTAATGGGTTTGTTTATTGGGGTGCCGCGTACAAGTCTATTAAGCTTTAATACGCTGGTGGCATTTTTTCCACTGTTGACGCCGCATCGAATGTTGTTCAATGCTATCTTCTTTATTCTAGTTTATCTTGTTAGCTTACAGCAGATGCGCATTGTTGATGCACTAGGGCTTTTTCTCAGTCCAGTAAAGCTGCTGGCGCTTTTTACTTTGATTGTATTTGGTTTAGGTATTCGCCACCAAGTTGCTCCGCCAGGCGGGGCGATTACCAATCTGCAGGTTTTCAGTCACGCGGTAAAATTGGGTTATGGGACCATGGATCTATTGGCAGGGTTCTTCTTTTGTGCCTTTGTTCACAAAACTATCTGCCATAAACTAGATAAAAGTTTGCCACAATTGGTAGAGGGATTAGAAAATCGTATTACCTTAATCGCCTGTATCATTGGGGCCGTATTGTTGGGAACAATTTATAGTTTTTTTATTTTAGTTGCTAATTTTCATGCCTTACCATTGCAAGGCGTTCCTACACAAGCGTTAATTGGTCAGTTGGCATTACTTCTGTTACATAAATATGGTGGCATTTTTGTCTCTATCTGTGTGACATTGGCCTGTTTTTCTACGGCAGTTGCCGTCAATGCAATAACAGTAGATTTCATTCACATACGTATTTTTAGAAAGCACCTTAGTTATCATTTGGTTCTGCCATTAGTAGTGTTGGTAGTTTTTCTTGTTAGTAATCTCGGTTTTACCTTGATTATGAAAATCGCTATTCCAATTCTAACCGTTCTCTACCCAGCATTATTGGCGCTAACACTTGGTAATATTGTTTATAAAATAAAATGTTGGAATATTGGTCCTTGGTTGTTTTATATTGTACTATTTATAGCAATTTTTACTATATGGCAGGTAACGTAGTATAAGGGTATACTTATTTTGACTTTTTACGATTAAATGGATATGTGCCAGAATGTTTGAAATTGATAAGGTATTCTACAACTTCGATGAGAAGCCAAATTGGATGTTGTCAATCATCATTGCCATGCAGTATGTGGTGAAATTTGCTATTCTTCTCTCTCTAATTCTTCTCCTAGCGCGTATGGCGCATATTTCTACTATGGATAAGTATAATTTTATTTCATTGACACTTTTTTTCGCAGCAGTAAGTACATTAGCGCAGACATCAAAACGGCTAGGAGCAGGTATGATCTTTCCTGCAGCAATATCTGTTCCCTATTACGCAGCTATTCTATTTGCTGTACAGCATGGCGGCTGGGGTTATGCCTTGGGGATGACACTGGTTGGCAGTGTATGTCAATTGGTATTGATTCCGTGCATTAAACGCATGAGAATTTTTTCCATGGCATGTTTAGGATTAGTAGTATTTCTAGTTTCAGTGTGGTTATGCGAACTTGGAGTTAAACAGATTTTCTATAATAATCAACTTGGTCAACTGCTTATCCATGCACAAATGGGTACGCTCCCTGTCAAAATAGTTAGCGATAGACATCATATGTTTGTTGGGATTATTGTACTAGTCTACATTATTATCTGTTGGCACGCGAAAAAGCCGTGGTTGAAGATGACCTCGCTATTGGTCGGAATGCTGTTAGGTTATCTGTTGTCAATAGGAGCATCTATCTCGCCGCAAGTTACACAACTTATTCATCAAGCCCCGTTCTTTAAATTGCCCTATTTCCATCTAAACACACTGCACTTCAGTTGGAGATTGCTTCCCTATTTTATTATTGCGGCAGTGATGTCAGCTTTAGAGGCCATTGCATTAATTACTATTTATGAAATGTTTAATAGTCAGCATTATGTGGAAAAGCCTAGCTATAAACGGGCACATCGTTGCAATGTTTTTTCTTGCATGATTAATATGATAACAGTGGCATTCGGAGCGCCACCAACAACGATTGTTCCTGGCGCCATTAGTAATAGTTTTCTAACCGGTGTACTATCAAAACGTATTGCCTACCTCTATTCTGCTTTTCTATTTTTACTATCGTTATCACCTAAAGCTATTTTGTTTCTATTAACCATGCCTGCTGCGGTAAATGGCGCCGGTCTGATTGTATTGGGTGTTGTAATTTTGCGCTATGCACTACTTATTTTCCTACGTGAAAATCTTTTTACTCGCAGGCACTCAATCAGTATGCATACTAAATTACTTGGAACTGCTTTGGCTGTAGGGTGTGCAACACTTCTAGTCCCAGGCAGCGATCAGAAAACCCTTCATTCCGTAGGATTGACTAATCCAGCATTGGTTGTAGGTATTTTTACCTATTGTATTCTTTTTCTTGTGCTTATTCCATTTGGAAAAAGAAAAGGTGTGCTTCATGAATAACTATAAACCAATGTATCGTTATCAACAGAGGCCACCATTCTATACCTTACTGTTTTTAAGTTTGCAATATCTATTTATTACCGTCAGTTGGCAGTTTATTACCGTGAGTATTGTTTCTGCGACCAATGCTAACCAATTAACAAAAGAGTCTATTTTGAGTACAACATTGTTAGTTTCTGGTGTTGTTACTTTCTTACAGGCGCGTAGTATAGGTTGGCTAGGAGGCAAACAGTTACTGCCACCATCAAGTAATCCTGCTTACACCGGTGCTTCGCTACTTGCAGTGCATACTGGAGGGCTGCCATTATTATATGGCATGACGCTGTTTAGTGGCTTTCTTGAAATGCTCGCTTCGCCATTTATTCGTTTAGTAAAATATGTTTTACCTAATAAATATATTGGTTTAATTGTCATGTTGATCGGTTTTGAAGTGGCAGGTTTAGGGCTTGTCAGACTGCTTGCCTACAAGAGTAGTCCACACTATCTTGGTAATTTGACATTGGGTTTTGCAACAGTTTTCTTAACTCTATTTATTCAGGTAAAGAGTCACTCACTTGTTAAGTATTTCTCTTACATTATTACTGCTATTCTTGGTTCTATCGCCTATCTTGTAGTGAATGGTGCCAATCAAAACTTTGCTCCTTTAATTGCTCAGGTTTCATGGATCCAGTTACCAACATTTAGTGCTTTTTTGCATTGGCATTTCAGTTTTGCCCTAGTGACACCATTTGTTATTGCCAGTCTTATCTCTGTATGTAAGGTGATCGGTTCGGTATCAGTATTGCAGCAGCTTAAGGTTGAGGCAGCAGTTGTGCCTGATTATACCAATATTAGTAAAGCTAATCTTGCTGATGGTTTAGGAACATTCCTTTGTGGATTAATTGGTGGGACAGGTGTTAATGCTAGTTCTACCTGCATGGCACTGTCGGTGGAGACAAGGGTAAATAATCGCTATGTTGCCTATGTCACGGCATTAATGATGGCTATCGTTGCTGTTTGCGGCAAACTAATGTTTTTATTATTAATGATACCGAGTGTGATTATTGGTGGTTTGTTGATTGTTCTCGGTAGTACATTAATTCTATATGGGTTGAAAATGAGTCTTAAAGCTATTATGGAAGACAATTTGGCATTAATAATTTTTTGTCTGGCTTTGGTAATAGGATTAAGTCGAGGTGTATTTATTGAATTTTATACGCACTTGCCTATTCTTGCTAAGATGCTAACAGAGTCAGAGATTGTTACCGGTACTGTATTTGTTGTGTTGGCTAATGCCATTATGTTGCTGTGTAAACGTTTATTAAGATGGCATAATAAATAAAGGTTGACAGCATTGATCAAATGTATAATGCACTAATTTTGTAAGCGGAAAATAAATATGTTGTACAAGTTATATGACAACCTAAATGGATTATTTTGTCGGAGAGGTGTTAAGGAAAAGGATGAGAGTAACGAAGATAGACGGTTTGCAATAATAACAAAGTTAATTGATGCCAAAAACCATCCTGAGCGTTATCCAGATGGTTGCTTCTGTGAGCAGACCTTATGCACAAATGTTCCTTTAATTAAAGTTGTTTATCGTCAAGAGGTTATTTTCTTCCCACTGTTATCAGCTGCCTGCTTTTATTGGTTAAGAGAAACAGCAAAGCTGTATAAACAGTTCAGTTCTGACAGTGATTCATTATCAGCACAGGACTATATTGCATTTGGCCTTTCCAATAATTCTGATAAAGCGATTATCTTTATCACAGGATCTTTTTTACTATCAATGGTTGCAGCAGGCCTTATGTTAGATGCTAAAGCTAAGCGGCGTCAGTCACAGATTGCAAGAATTCGAACTATTTTGGATAAAGATGAGATATCTTTCTTAGAAATGGAGCTTAATACTGCCTCAAGTAGTAGCTACTATTATAAGTTGCGAGCGAATACATCAGCAGAGCTGGCATTAGATTTACTGGCAGATGTAGATTTATATGATAAATCGTTAGAACAGCCATCGCAGTCTTATAGCTCTAATTACACTGTAACCATATAAAATAAAATACTCCCACTCTCGTAATGTTTTATTTTGGGGGAAGAGTTATTCAATAGGCTCGAGATTGGCGTAACTGAATACTAGCCACTTGCTACCCCATTGGGAGAACTGTACTTGAATTCTGGCGCGACTACCTTGACCTTCAAAAGCGGTAATGATTCCTTCGCCAAACTTACGATGCTGTACGCGTTGGCCGACACGCAGACCACTTTCATGTTGCGTGCTAGTTTGTCCAGTACTGCTACGGCGCGGACTTTGGCTGCGATAGCTGGTTGGTCGTACCACTTTACTTGCTAGCCTGATCTCTTCGAGACAGTCGGATGGTAGTTCACGAATGAAACGTGATGGGGTGTGATAGGTTACACGACCATAAAGACGGCGCGATTCAGCGTAACTGATATAGAGTTGGCGCATTGCTCGAGTAATGCCAACGTAACAGAGACGGCGCTCCTCTTCGAGACCACGTGGATCATGTGCCGACATCTGGTGAGGAAAGAGTCCCTCTTCAACGCCAGCGAGAAAAATAATCGGAAACTCTAGACCTTTAGCGGAATGTAGTGTCATTAGCTGTAAATAGTCATTACTGTTAGAGCTTTGTGATTCCCCGGCTTCTAATGCTGCATGGGATAAAAATTCAGTGAGCTTACTACTCTCGTCTTCGTCATGCTCGAATTGGCGCGTTGCAGTAATTAATTCCTGCAAGTTTTCTACTTTTGCTAATCCTTTTTCACCTTTGATCTGGCGGTAGTGTAGGAGTAAACCGGACTGCTCTAACATATATTCAGTCAGGTCATCCAATTCCATCTCTTTACTCTCTTCTGCTAGACGTTCAATAAGCTCGATAAAACCAGTGAGTGATTGAGTAGCACGTGGCGGCAGCTGACCAGCTTCAATGGTTGCGCGAGCACTTTGCCACAGCGAGCGGTTATCACGACGCGCGTTATCACGTAGCTGTTGGAGAGTGCGTTCGCCGATACCGCGAGTAGGGAAGTTGACGACGCGCTCGAAAGCGGCATCATCATGGGGATTAATTAATAGACGTAAATAAGCGAGCGCGTCTTTGATTTCCGCGCGTTCGAAGAAGCGTAAACCACCGTAAACACGATAGGGAATCCCTGCTTGTAGTAGCGCCTCCTCAATGACACGTGATTGCGCATTGGAGCGATAGAGTGCTGCCATGTCGCGGTAATGGTGACCTTTATCATGCCAGTATTGTGCACGATCAACGATAAAGCGCGCTTCATCAGTTTCATTAAATGCAGTGTAGATAAGAATAGGTTCGCCCGCTTCACCTTCGGTCCAGAGATTCTTTCCTAGACGATCGTTATTATTGCCAATTAGCACATTAGCAGCTTTAAGAATATTGGGAGTAGAGCGATAGTTTTGCTCGAGCAGAATTGTGCGCGTGTCATTAAATTCACGTTGAAAACGGCGAATGTTCTCCACTTTGGCGCCACGCCAGGAGTAGATGGATTGGTCGTCATCGCCAACAATCATCATGTGGGTGTTGTTGCCAGCTAGTAGTTTTAACCATTTGTACTGGATCGCATTGGTATCTTGGAACTCATCAACAAGAATATGTTGGAAGCGTTGTTGATAATGCGCGAGAATTTCTTGGTTGTTTTGCAGCAGTTCAAGTGTGCGTAATAGCAGTTCAGCAAAATCAACCAGGCCACCACGCTGACACATCTCTTCATAGGCTTCATAGATGCCGAGAAATGTCCGTTCAGTTCTATCGCCGGCGCTTATTTTCACTTGGCTAGCACGTAAGCCATCATCTTTGCGTTGATTAATAAACCATTGTGCTTTTTTTGCTGGGTAACGCTCTTCATCAATATCGAGATTCTTAATGATGCGGCGGACTAAGCGGCCTTGATCTTCGGAGTCAAGAATTTGAAAGGTCTCTGGCAGGTTGGCTGCTTGCCAGTGT